>NZ_NFHA01000062.1:0-6502 GCF_002159225.1 Flavonifractor sp. An91
CCACCACCGACAGCGAAGGCAGCAAGCATCAGGAATGCGAAGTCTGCGGTGAAACCCTGGAAACTGCGGAAATCGAGAAAATCTACAAGCAGGCCACCACGGACAGCAAGGGTGAGGCCGTTGTGGGCGGCTATCTGGTGACGGTCAGCGACACGGACACCAAAAACCCCGTTGCCGGGGCCACGGTCACGCTCCACGAGGACGAGTCCCTGTCCATCCGGCTGCCCTCTGGCCGCCTGCTGGACTATGCCGACCAGACCACCATCCAGGTGCAGTTTGTGAAGGACAAGTCCCCCGTGGCGGGCATGGACATTTCCATCACGGACCGCAACGACAATTTCAGCAGCGGCAAGACCGACGCCACCGGTCAGCTCACCGTCCCCGGCGGCTCTGATACCACCAATGAGGACGGAAAGGGCACCGTGGGCTGGGAGGATGCCGACGGGGACCGCTGGACCCTGACTGTTAAGGTGGAGGACTTTGAGACTAAGCGTCCCATACCCGACGCCGGGGTATCTATTGGAAAAACCGGCACCATCACCGTCACCCTGCCGGACGGCACCGACATGGACGAGGACAACCGGATCACCGTCACTGTCACCGACCAGGAGCGTGAGCCCCAGGAGGGCCTGACCGTCACCGTCAAGGGCGACCTGGGCCAGAAGGAAACCGGGGAAACCGACGAGGACGGCAAGCTGACGGTTCCCGAGGTGGCGGAGCTGGAAACCCACGGGGCCTATGTGGTGGGCTATGCTCAAAGCGGAAGTCATCAAGGCTCTGCGAGGGGAAAGTGCCTTTCCCAAAGACCTGCTGGGCTCTATGGTGTCCGAGGCCGAGGCCAAATGCGCCGAGCTGCAAAAGCAGTTTGAGGACGCGCAGGCCGCCTATGAGGAAGGGCAAGCCGTTCTGCACTCCCTGGAGGAGCAGTACGACAATGTAATCTCCTGGGCCGATCTTTACGACACGGCCAGCCTGGAGGCAAAGAAAATGATCGTCAACTGCCTGATCCGTCGGGTGGAGGTCTATCGGGACTACAAGCTGCACATTGATTTCAACATTGACTTTGCGCAGTTCAGCCTGGGGCTGGACATTGCGGAAATCGCCGCATAAAAACAGAAGCCCATTCCCGGCATGGAATAGGCAAAAGAAAAAACTTGCCTTGAAGCAAGACAAGTTATCTAAGAATACCCAGCGCATCCTATGGTGGAGATAAGCGGGATCGAACCGCTGACCTCTTGAATGCCATTCAAGCGCTCTCCCCGTACAAGCGTGTAGCGAACCCCCTAAAAGGGGGTGGGAAGAGTGCTTTTGGTACGCAAGAATAATTTTAAGCCGGAACATATCGATCAGAGTTTACTTCGACATCTTCTGGACGCATAAAAAAGACAGTTAATTTGCAAATAAACATATAGTAGCCAACCATAGTGAGTGACGCAATTCTCTTGACCTTCTGTTCTTGATATAACCGCAAAAAAGTTTCTCTCGACATCGAATTTATTAGCTCAAAGTCAACATAATCATCTTTTAATATGCGGTCGGGCAAGTAAAAGGCACTATAACGTTTATTCCGTACAATGTTTGAAATCATGGAATCGTTATCGTGTATATCACTCAGTGGGTGGACTGCAGCAAACAGCAATAGTTCATCTCTCGAAGCATCACAAGTGTTAGATAGTAATTGTGCTTTACGTCGAATAACCTTCATCTCACCATTTTCGTCTGTATAGAAAAATGGGATCTCCGAAAATATATCGCCTTGTAAAAGGTCAAAAGCACCACAAGGCCTGCACAATACAGGTCCCTCAATACTTTCAAATTGTTTCATAGCCTGCTTTGCCTGTTCTTTAGTGTAAGGATCAATACTTGGGAAAAGTTCCTTACAAAAGTCGATAAATTCCGGAATCATAAGCATTCAACTCTTTATTATGTGTTTATCATTAGAATAGGTCAAAAATATTTATTCCGACATTTTCTGAATTTTCTTTCAACATCGCTCTATACGTCATTTGTTCTTCAGGAGAAAAATTGCTTTGTTCGCCAAACAGCGCCAACGCATCATGACGGGGGCTAAAACTTGTATTGCCAAATTCTTTAGCTACAACATTCAACGAAGTGGTTTGATAACTGCTTTCGATTTGATAGCTAAATGTGGGTGCTATATTAGTCGAACTTCCAGCAGGTATCGTAGATAGAGATAATCCAAGTATTAGTGTTAACGGCACAGTCAAAGCATTACTGCCCGACATAATTAATCTCTCCATTCTTTATAAATGAGCTGATATACTTTGCCGCAAACTGTTCTGCAAGCGAAGACAGAGAAGAAACAGTTTCAACGCAAGAAGTATAGTTTGGCTCATGATTAAATGCATATCGATCATTGATGTCTAAAATAACCTGTAGACGGTCTCCCAAATTCTTTAGACCTGCAAAGGAACCTCGCTCATCTGGTACGCCAGAGAAAGTACGGCTATTTTGCACCATAACATTCACATAATATTTTCTTTCAATTACAAGCGCCAAACGAAACTGAACTTCATCGGTTGGTAAGTTGGTTTTGTAGTCTATAAAATTCTTCGACACATAGTCTACGGAGTCTACAATACCATCTTCGTGGTCAAAGAGGAGTGTCATTGATAGACCAGAAAAATAGAACTTTGGAGTTTCCGAACCACTTCCATCCATAATGGACAAGGCTGATACTATTCGATTGCACTTATCACTAACATATTCTACACAACGTTTAATATCTCGATTAAATTTTGCGTCAAAATTCGTTACAAGTTGAGCACTATTTCCGCAAATTGTTAGTTGAGAATGTCCGTGTTCAGTTGCTGCAACAATGCGCGGAATTTCCATCGGTGCATCCGGCGGTAAAGGTACAAGCGTAAACGGTTTTTGGAAATCTGTAAAATGTTTCTCTAACTCGAAAAGATGCTCACGAATCTTCGTGTTATGTGGAAAGTGAATTGTAAAAGCGCAAGATTGTATAATCATATCACAACCACCTCAATCCGGAGGTATTCTTAAATAAAGTATACCTCAGTTACCTATAATATGCAATCCCGATTTGTTCTGTTACACTAATCCATTATATATCCCCTCCTTTAATAATGGTGACCAATTATTAAAAGTTGCACATTTACATACAACTTGCGGCTAATATTAACAGATAATTTACACTTTGCTATTAGAATTTACTCGAATGTGGTGACTGATACATCTGGTCTTATAGGTTATTTATTTGTTTTAGCCTTCTCTATTAAAGATATAACCACAAACGACAACAAAAACCGAGCCAACCTACACTAAAACGTCGCTGTTTCTTTATGAAAAGCGACGTTTTTTTATGGCCTGGTTTTGGAAAGGAGTGATGCTGATTTCAAATTGAAAATGAAAGGGGGAGTTATTTTTGCTGGTCAGGCCGGGAGGTCTGGCCTTTTTTCATTCCATCAAAAAGGAGGTTAGCAAATGGCCGATGAAAAAGTGAACATGGGCCCGGAGGAAAATAAGACCCCGGAAAACCAATTCCCGCCCAGCCAGGGTGATCTGCCACCGCTGGAGGAAAATAATGCTCCTGCTGTTTCTGGCGAAGATAAAGCGGCCCCCGATCATGTGGAGCCCGATCCGCCGTCTACCGACAAGCACACACAGCAGACTGTTCTTCCTGGAATGGGCGAAGATACACCGGCTCCGGCTGGAAAGGTGATCAATCTGTCAGAGCTCCAGTCTGCCGATAATGGTAAAAAGGAAGTGCCTGCCCCTGCTGCGGAGGGAAAAGCGCCGGAAGCGGATAAGCCGAAAAAGCGCCGGGGCCGTCCCCCGAAAGAGCAGGCTGCGGTGTCTGCGGGGAAGAAGGAGAAAGCGGCGGAGCCCCGCACAGGCCGCCCGTCTAAGGTTGACAAGACGGCCCGTGAGGAGGCCCCGCCCTCTGTTCTGGACAAAGTGTCCAGAGGTAAGAAAGCTGACAAGGGCAAGGAAACGGGCTCCGGCGGTGCGCCTGCGTCTAAATCCGCTAAGGCGGTAAAGCCGGGCAAGGCCGCTCCCGTCAAGGAGGCGGCAGTCTCGCCGGAGATCAATCTGCCGCCCACGCCTGACGTGCCGCCCCGCCCGGTGGAAGATGGAAAAATCGTCTATCTGAAAATGGCGGAGCTTCATCCGTTCCATACGTTCCGAGAGCACCCCTACAAGGTGCAGGACGATAAGGCGATGGACGATCTGGTGGGGACGATCAAGGAACACGGCATTATGACCCCCGCCACCGTCCGCCCGGAAAAAGACGGCAAGGGCTATGAGATTATCGCGGGCCACCGCCGCCATCATGGTGGTACACGGGCCGGGCTGGAGGAAATGCCCTGCATCGTCCGGGAAATGACCGATCTTGAAGCTGTCCGAGAAATGCGGAACAGCAACAAGCAGCGTGGAGATCCTCTCCCCAGCGAACTGGCAAAGCTGCTGGATTTGGAGGTGGAGGCTATCAAACGCCAGGGGGCCCGCTCGAAAAATGAGAAAGAGGCGGAGGCCCTGGGTAAGCTCTCGGTGGAGATTGTTGGTAAGGAACACGACATGAACTATAAAAAGGTCATGCGGTATATCCGGCTCAACTCCCTGGTGCCGGAGCTTCTGGACAAGGTGGACACAAAGCAGATGGGCTTTATGCCTGCGGTGGAGATTTCGTATATCAGGCCGGAAAACCAGCGGCTGATTGCCGTTTCCATTGATGGGGAGCAGTCCTCCCCCTCGGTGTCCCAGGCGAAGCGGCTCCACGAGCTGGACAAGGAGGGCAAGCTCAACGGCGATGTGATCGACGGCATTTTGAGTGAAGAAAAAAGGAGGATCGCGGTGTGATTATTTCGACTGCTGAACTGTCTAAGTATTTCGGCAAGGAGGTCACTCCTGCCAAAATGAAAGAGCAGATCATGGCGCTGCTGGACGAGTGGAAAGAGAAACAGCCGCCCGAACTGGCGCAACCGGACAGGAAAAAGGACTTGGAGAAGTAACCGGGCCCCGCTTCTGGACACTTTGTCCAGAGGTGAACGCCCCGCGCCGGGGATGGGCTCTGTGGTGATATATCCCCCGTCGCCGGATATTTTGCAGCGCAGCCGGGAACGGGCCGTCAAGGGGCGGAACGCCCGCCGCTTGCGGCGGCTTGCCCTTGACGGCCTGGCCCGGCTGTGCTATTTCCGGCAAGGCGGCGGGGATATATCCTCCAGAGCCGCCCCCTTTCCCATGAATGGGAAAGGGCGGGGGGATAGGGCTGAACTACCTATTAAATATCGGAGGTGTTGACGATGAAACGATCCCTTGCGTATATCACCGCTGCGTGGCGTGGTGATCCTGCGGTGGATATGGAGCAGGCGGCGCATTACTGCCGCGTGGTCTATGATGCGGGCTATTCCCCCATCTGCCCCATGCTCTATCTGCCGCTGTTCCTCAATGACGCGGTGCCGGAGGAGCACAAGAACGGCATCGACATGGGCCGCGATCTGCTCCGGCGCTCCCGTGTGCTGGTGGTATGCGGCCATTCCGTGACCGAGGCCATGAAAAATGATATTGCCGTGGCCCAGCGCCTGGGGATTACCGCGACTACCCTTGAGGGCATCCTGACCGTCAAGGGCCAGGGGCGCCGCTGATGGCGTCCCTGTTTGAAGCCTACATCACCAACCTGGGAAAGTACAACGAGGGTGAGCTGGTTGGCGAAACGCTGAAATTCCCCACGACTACCGAAGAAGTACAGGCCCTTTTGAAGCGGATCGGTGTGGACGGGGTACGTTATGAGGAATTTTTCATAACCAGCTTTGACGGTGATGTGCTGGGGCTCTACGACTATCTCACAGAATATGAAAACCTGGACGAGCTCAATTATCTGGCCTGTCTGCTCTCCGAGCTGGATCAAGGCGAACTGGAGAAATTTGAGGCCGTCATTGACAGCGGCGAACATACGTCCAGCGTGGCCGATCTCATCAATCTGGCGCAAAATCTGGATTGCTATGAGTTTTATCCCGGCGTTGAGGACGATGAAACCCTGGGCCGCATCTATGTGGAGGACATGGAGGCCATTGATGTGCCGGAGCACCTGCTGAATTATTTTGACTATGAGGCATATGGGCGGGACATTCGGCTTGAAGAGGACGGCCACTTTGCCCCTGGCGGCTATGTGCTGAACAATGGCGGTCAATTTATCGAGCACTATCACGGGAGCGAGGACATTCCCGACGAGCACAAAGTCTTTGCCTTTCCGCAGCTCACGGTGCGGGAGCAGATGGCGGCCTACAAAGAAATTATTGACGGTTCCTCCCTGGAGGGCTATCGGAAGATCGCCGCAAAGGAACGCGAGGAACGATAACGGCACTTCTGGACACTTTGTCCAGAGGTGCTTTTTTCATGGAAAGACCTGCTAACAAAAGTCAAGTAGAAATTTCAGATTTGAGGGAGCGGCAAAAAGACAACACAAAATCAAGCCGCTGAACATCTCAAAATCGAAACGGCGGCCAACCAGATGGTA
>NZ_NFHA01000063.1:0-6471 GCF_002159225.1 Flavonifractor sp. An91
GATCTAACTCTCGCTTCATGAGATGCACAACAGGGTTGAACCAATAAACTGTTTGGAGAATAACTGCAAAGAGCTTACGCCATAAGTCATGGTGCTTAAAATGCACTAACTCATGTGCCAATATCATTTGTGCGTCATCAAGCTGCAAATCAACCCGTGGGACCACAATGATTGGTGTGAAAAATCCAATTAACATTGGACTTGGCATTGTGGTATATAGCCTTAAATCCACCTTTTTCTTGATCCCAAGTTTAGAAGCACAATCGTTCGCAATATCTTGTAACATTGCGTGAGAAACTTCTTGGGTTTGCTGGATATGGTATCTAAAACGAAGGAAGCCCAGAACATTCCATGTAGCTAAGGTAACTACAAAAACAATCCAAATAACCAAGACGCACTTCTGCCAATCGAAACTGATGTTAAGAGTAGCATTTTGAATGATATTTGAACTTGCTTCCGTAAAGATAGACACAGGGTTCTCAGGAGAAACTACATTCGTTCCAGATACAATATTTTTTCCGACAACTGATATTGGTTGAACGTTGGTAAAGGCTTGCGGAAATCCAGGCAGCAGCTTGTAAAATGGAATTACATATAGGCACATAATAATGGTGATACAATTGTAGCGCCACTTTTCGCTGATGTGCTTTCTTCCGGCGAAAGCCAATGCCCTAAACACAAGGTAGGATACGCTTGCTACAAGGTTCAAACACAAAATGGTACTAAGCAAGGTTGAGGCCATACAATCAGCCTCCTCTCACGGTTGCCCATCGAGCCACTGTTTCAGTGCCTCTCGGTCTTCCTCCGACATTTGAGATTCACCATAAAGTGCAGCAAAGAAATTTTTGATTGACCCACCATACAATGTGTCTAAAATCCGTTGTGCATTGCTTTTCTGGTACTCCTCGCATGTTTTAATCGGCCAATAATAAGGCACACGACCTTCTCTTTTGGAAGTGAGTAAACCTTTTTGCGTTAAACGGGATAAAAATGTTGCTAATGTTTGAGCTTTCCATTCCTTGTTGCGATGTTCGGCAAAGTACGATAATATCTGCGAAGCAGACATAGGAACTTCTGAATTCCACAACACTTCCATAATCTCATATTCTGTTTCTGATAATTTTTTGGATCGATCCACAATTAACTCCTCCTCATCCAAAGTACGTCTACCTTGGATAATTCAATATTACTACAACGGTGTAGAAATGTCAATGGGTTCTACTACAACATATTAGTAGAATCTTGCTTTCCAATCTATCTGCCTTCTCAGTTTCATTTCACACTCATATAAGCTTGTCTTTGGGCAAGTATAAAGTTGGAAGGCAACATATTGAAAATGCCGGGCGCAGGGCCAGCAGGCCGCCGCGTCCGGCGTTTTTTGTATGCTATTTCTCAATTTTATATCCCACCCGAAAAACGGTCTTGATGTAGGTGGGATGCTTGGGGTCAGGCTCCAGCTTATTCCGTAGGCGCCAGATCGTGTTGTCCACGGTGTTGGTGCCTAATTCATAGTCCTCGCCCCAGGCAGCATTGTAGAGCTGCTCCCGGCTGAACACGCGCCCAGGGCAGCGGGCCATGCAGTAAAGGATGGAGAACTCTCCGTAGTTCAGGCAGATCTCCACCCCGGCCTTTGTGACCCGACGCTGCTCTGGGAATATCTCAATATCGCCCAGAGTCAGGGCAGAGGGAGCAGAAGCCTCAAGGTCGGTAGCATGGAGAATCTGAACATTTTTTCCCTGTAAGGCTCCCAGGATAGAGCGAAAGACACTTCCATCTGGGTCAGAAGTGCGGATGACTATAATCTCTTTCATATGATTTCCTCCGTGGGCCGCCGATCCTGGTATCACTCTCCTTCAGGCAAAACAAGAGCGGCGACCTTGATTACTCAAAGCCGCCGCTGGCTAAATGGGCGTGTCAAAAGGGCTGCTGTACGACGGCTTTTTTCTTTTGCCGTCGTCCGGCAGCAGTTAGTTTTCAATTTTTTTCTTGTGGGAAAAGACAATCAATCCAACCAAAAACATCACAATGAAGCAAAGTACGATGCTGATACATCCACCGATGGTAGATGGTACAGGGGAATCGTAGTATGTTGATCTATCTGAAAAGAACATAGAAACACGATACGCAAAGCTGCCTGGAATGACAAAGCCACTCTCTGAACCGATGAACAAGCATGATGCAAAACCATATATAACCCCAACAACGCTTGTTACAATGATATTTCGGCTCAAGTTGATAACGATTGCTCCGAAACAGGTCGTTATCAAAACGATAACGCAGGCTTCAATACCAAACCCGATTGCCAGATTGAGGAACAGGGAAACATCTCCTGTCATCCTGCCAGCGCCATTGAGTACCGCCACAAGCAGGCCGAAAGCGACAAAAAGGGCAGCTGCAAAGCCAATGCCGATAAAGATACTGACAGCGATTTTAGAGAGAAAGAGCCTCTTTTTTGAAAAACCGTAGGTAATCCAGTTGATATAAGTTTTGTTCTTATATTCCTGATAAAACAGCGAACCAATCAAAATGAAGATTACCATTGGAAAGAACATGGAAAACTGGTTATTCATAAAGAAGAACAGGTCAGCAAATGACTTCGTGCTGTCGTTGAAAACTGCCCCTGCGCCGCCGGTAAGGATGGGAAGAAACGACAACAGCAGAAGAAATGCCATAAACCATTCTCGCTTCAACTTGTAAAACTCATTTTTAATCAACATTCCCATTATGCTTCCTCCCTCTGGCCGGAAGTCATAATATCCTCATACAGTGCTTCCAGTTCTTTTTCGTTGAAGTCGTTTTCTATAATCTTAATGATTTTTCCGCCACGAATGAAAATGAGAACATCCGTTACGGCGGCGATCTCCGTCAGATTATGGCTTGACACCAAAATACAGTGTTGGGGAGATTTCAGGCGTTCTTTCAGAAGCAGCCGGATTTCCTTTATCCCCATCGGATCAAGGCCGTTGGTAGGTTCGTCCAGCAGCAAATATTGAACATTGCCTAAAAAGGCGCGGGCAATTCCCAGCCGTTGGCGCATTCCCAAAGAAAGTTGAGAGAACAGCTTTTTCCGGGCATCCAGTAAATTTACCTGTTTGAGTGCAGCTTCGATGTTCGGTTGTTTCAGACCCAAATACTGTGCGTGCAGTTTCAAGTTTTCCTCTACGGTGAGCCGTGGGTAAAAAGCCGGGTATTCAATTAAACTTCCAAAGCATCTGCTGGAAACTGGCTGTCCATCCGAAAGTATTTCACCTGAAAAGGCAGTCAGCCCCAGCATGGACTTAAATAAAGTTGTTTTACCGGCTCCGTTCGGCCCCAGAACGCCATAGATTTTTCCTTGCTCTAAAGTCAGGTTGATGTTGGACAGCAAGGCAGTATTTCCAATATTCAGATTTACATTTTTGATTTGTAGCATGAAATACCTCCATTATTGAAAAAAGATAAAAAGTAAAAAGGTCACAGCATAAATCAAAAATGAAATCCCGATAGGTTTTGATCTCTGTTTTAACCCCTTTAGACCGTCGCTCAATATGCCGTTCAGGGCAATGAGCAGACACACCACCAAAGCGATGATAGAAACCACTAAAGCTACTTTAACCATTATTTATACCTCCTATGGCTCATACTTTACCAAAGAGGTTTAGGATTTGTTTATGGAAAGTCTAAGGAAAGTCTAAGGATAAAAAAAGAGCTGCCGAAGCAGCCCTTTAGAGATTGATAATGGGAAATACGATTTGAATTGCAAAGTCACCGTTTTGCAAACAAGCCGAGATTTGTCCGCCCATGCGGGTTACAAGCCTTTGAGCGATTGCCAGCCCCAGCCCAGTTGTCTTTTTTGTCCTTGACTGGTCGGTGGTGTAAAAACGGTCAAACAAATGGGGAATATCTTCCTGCTGAATACTGCTCGACGCATTTTTAACGGTTATGACTGTTTGAGTTTCCTCTAACACTGCAATGATTTGATAATCTCCCTCACCGTGAACAAGCGCATTATAAACCACATTTGAGAAAATCCGGGTCAAGGCATCTGGATCGCCCCAAATGATGGCCGGTGAATTCGGGACAACAATATGGGGGACGCGTTTTTTCTGTTCAAAATCGCCATAGTATGAAGCGACAACATCACGGAGTACACTGTGTATATCCGTATTCCTGCAATTCAATTTCAGCTCGTCGGCTTCAATCCTTGCAAATTCAAACAGTTGGTCAAGAAGGAGTTTTACAGCGGATATTCGTTCTCCCGCAATCGTTACATATTCTTTTTGCTCCCCGGTTAACTTCTGTTCCTGTAAGAGCTGGATATAGCCGTTTGCTGTTGCCAGCGGCGTTCGCAAGTCATGTGATAAACTTGTAATGGTATCTCGAAACAGAGTATCACTCCTTTCGATTTCTTGCCCCATGCTGCGATACTTTTTCAGAAGATGATTGATACTTGCAGCCAAATCCTGTATTGGGCCATCCGTTTGTTCTACCATGATTTCTGTTTGTGTGTCTCGATCAATCAGAAAATCAATTTGCTTTTTGAGTTCACGAATCAGTTTTCGTTGATAAATCAGTTTTAGCAGCAGGAACAAAGAGAATGTTGCCAATAACGCACATAATACAAGCACGCCGTCATCACCGCCTTTCCAGACTGCGTAAATCCAGCTTTTGAAACAGGGAAAAAGTAATGACTGTTGGCAGCAAAAGATATACAGCTAATGTAATTAAGATGGGCATTAGATCTTCCGCAATGGTATTTATCCGCAAACTGTGGGATAGCCCAACAATCCAATATTTGTAGAGTGAATAATTCATGTCCAATGCTGCACTGATCTTTGTGAGATATAGATACAAAACTCCCAGCAGAAAAAAAGCGACAATGGTAACGATAATTCGATGCCGCAGTAGGTAACATATCAGATTGAGAATGGCGGTATAACCCCAAAAACAAAGGCATTGAATCAGGAGAAAGGTTCCCATTACAGGTAATGAATATTCTATTTCTATGTCGTGCCGGGCTGTTCCCATCATCAGAATGGACAAATACGCAATCCCAAAGCATACAAGCAGAAAAAAGAAAACACTAATCCATGCTGCCAGTAGCTTGCCGAAGAATAGTTGTGCCCTGTTTGTCCCTTTAGAAAGTACCATGCTGTATGAGCCGGTATGAAAATCTTCTGTAAAGTATAGGCACAAAAATAGCGTCAGCGGAAAGATCAGGCTATAATCTGAAAACAGAAACTCCGTGAACGGAACTAACGATATAGTAGGAAGTGACCTATTTGCAGTATTATGATAAAACGTCAAGGCAAGTGCAAAGACAAAAAACGCAGCCAGTGCAAGACAGCCAAAAAACAGGCGACTTTTGCGGATACGAAACAACTCACTTTGCATAGTCTGGATCACTCTTTGCACCTCCTGTCATTTTCAAAAGATAGTCGGTCGGCTCCATACCGGCAAGCCAGATTTCCGATACCTCTATACCGGAATGAACCAGCAGAGCATTGATTTTCCCGGATTGTTCGTTACAATTAAAAATTCGTATCATGTCATGGCTCAACACTTCAAAGTTGGGGAACTGCTGTCTTAAAATGGTAATGGCTCGTTCTAATTGCGGGGTTCTTATCTTTATGCACCGCTGGCAGCATTCGTTCAGTTCCCCAGCCGTAAGCTCACAAATCAGCTTTCCGTCTGCCATTACGCCATATTTGGATGCGAGCCGGGAAAGCTGTGAATAATCTTGTCCAGAGATCAGAAGCGTGGTATGGTTCATTTCATGTAGATAGGCCAGAACAGAGATCAGATGTTCACATTCTCCTTTATCCATCCCGGAAAAAGGGTCGTCCCAAATTATAAAATCTGGATTTCCCAAGAGAGCAACCGCCAAATTCACTAATCGTTGAGTCGATAATGGCAATCGCCGCACCGCCGTTTTCTCTTTCAGGTTCAAGTGCAATATATCATCAATATGGTTTTCTGTGGTTCCGAAAGCGGAAGAAAAATAACGAAGCATATTAGCCGGTGATAGAGAGCCGATTGTCACAGGTTTTTGTGGTACAAATCCAATCCGGCGGCGCTCCTGCTGATAGTCTATATTTCCAAATAATTTGAGCGTACCAGATTGAGGTCTGATTGCCCCTATAATGGCCTGCAACAATACAGTTTTTCCGGCATTATGGCCGCCGTATAGCGCATAGATTTCTCCGCGCTTTACCTGAAATGTGAGATTTTTAATCCCATTTTCGTCCGGGAAAACATAAGTCAACCCGGCTGTTTCCAAAGCAGCCTCCAAACAATCATCCCCTCTCTATATAGTCTTATTGTAGCAAATTGTCATTCAAACTTTATAAGATTTCTCTAAGGTTTAACCCTGCATTGTTAGGGTCGGGCGAAATTAACCACTCCGGGTCAGGAGAAAATCGCCAATTTTGGTCAAACGAAAATCACCAATCTGGGGTAGCCAGCCCCCAGGTAGTATTGTTTACCCGGCCT
>NZ_NFHA01000064.1:0-6424 GCF_002159225.1 Flavonifractor sp. An91
ACCTGAAAGAACGGCGGCTCTATGTGAACGAGCCTGTGGAAAGCGAGGAGGAAAGCTGATGTGCTGTCTCTTTGGAATCATGGACAACAGCGGAAGTCTCACCGGTAAGCAAAAGACCAAGCTTATCCGGGCACTGGCGGCGGAGAGCGAGGTCCGGGGGACGGACGCCGCCGGCATCGCATACAACAGCGGCGGCAGGCTCCAGATCTGCAAAGGCCCCGGTCCCGCCCGCAAGCACCGCTTCTTTGTACCGGGGGACGCCAGAGTAGTGATGGGCCATACCCGCATGACCACTCAGGGGGATGCGAAATACCCTCAGAATAACCATCCCTTTGCGGGAAAGGTGGGCAGGCTGCACTTTGCCTTAGCCCACAATGGGGTGCTGTACAACGACAAGAGCCTGCGCAAGAGCAAGAAGCTGCCGCAGACGAATATTCAAACAGACAGCTATGTGGCGGTACAGCTGCTGGAACAACAGGGAGCCCTCACACCGGACAGCCTGAGCGAGATGGCTGAGACGGTGGAGGGCTCCTTTGTGTTTACGGTGCTGGACCATAAGGACCGGCTGTACCTGGTGAAGGGGGACAACCCCCTGACCATCTGGCATTACCCGCGGCTGGGGCTGTACATCTATGCCTCTACCCTGGCCATTGTGCATCAGGCAGTAAACCGCACCTGGCTGGCCGGGGAGCCCTTCCGGGAGGTGCCGCTCTCAGACGGGGAGATCCTGAGATGGGACAAGCACGGCCTGACCACGGCGGGACAGTTCATGATGACCTATCCTGTCTATCGCCCATGGCACCCCTGTGCCCGCTCGTATCAGCCGGACCAGAGCTATCTGCGCACCCTCAAGAACATCGCCTCCGCGCTGGGCTATACGCCGGAGGATATCGACGAGCTGCTGGAGGCCGGATATTCCACCGATGAGATCGAGGAGGAGCTGTACGATATGGCTCCGTGGCGGTGACATCCAGCCTTATGGGTGGGGTAAATGTGCATGGCGCATTTATCCCACCCATAAAACCAAATTATTCTAATAGTTTTTGTATTATAAACCCAAAAACTATTGAATATCAAAAAGTTATTGGATATAATAATACTACCATACATATTATAATAAGAAGGAAGTGATCAAGATGAAACGCCTGGAGCGGAACAACTACCTGGAAAAACTGATGGCCTTTCGGGATAAGCATATCATTAAGATCATCACCGGAATCCGCAGATGCGGAAAGTCTACCCTGATGGAAATCTATCAGGATGCCCTTCGATCCCGCGGGGTGGCAGAGGAGCAGATTGTCGCCGTCAATTTTGAGGACTTCGATTTTCGTGCCCTTCGTCAGCCGGAGCAGCTCCACGCCTATATCAAAGCGCGGATCACACCCGGAAAAACAACCTATGTTTTTCTGGATGAGATCCAGCACGTGGAAAATTGGCCCGAGGTCATAGACAGTCTGTTTCTTCGAAAAGAACTGGACCTGTATCTGACCGGTTCCAATGCCTACCTGCTCTCCAGCGAAATTGCTACCATGATCTCAGGGCGCTATGTGGAATTAAAAATGCTGCCCCTCTCCTTTGGCGAGTATGTTTCCGCTATGGATGACAGCCAGCCCCTCTCCCAACTGTACCGGTCCTATATCGAAACCACATCCTTTCCCTATGGTCTTGAGCTTCAGGGACAGCCCAAAGAGCTGCGGGACTATCTGGAGGGGATTTATAACACGGTAGTGGTAAAAGATCTGGTATCACGCAAGAAGATTCCAGATGTGATGATGCTGGAAAGTGTGGCCCGCTTCCTGTTTGACGCCATCGGCAGTCCCCTCTCTACCAAAAAAATTGCGGACACCATGACCTCCTCCGGCCGTAAAATCGACGTGAAGACCGTGGAGAAATACGTGGATGCGCTGATGGAGAGCTTCATTGTCTACCAAGCAAAACGGTATAACATCAAGGGAAAGCAGTATCTCAAGACACTGGAAAAGTATTATGTAGTGGATATGGGTCTGCGGTTTATGCTGCTGGGCAGCCGCTCCACAGATGTAGGTCATATGCTGGAGAATGTGATTTACCTGGAGCTGCTGCGTAGAGGTTATGAGGTCTATGTAGGTAAAGTAGACAATCTGGAGGTTGACTTCGTGGCCATGGACGGGAAAGAGACCCGTTATTATCAGGTGGCGGCCACGGTGCGGGACCAGCAGACTTTGCAAAGAGAACTGGCCTCTCTCCAGAAGATCAACGACCACTATCCAAAACGAATTCTGACCCTGGATGAAGATCCGGAAGCAGATTATGACGGCATTCGCCGCATCAATGCCCTGGAATGGCTGGTAGGCCGTACGGAATAATTTTGGGCCGCAATCCTGCCTGTGCTATCGCTTGGCAGCCACAAACCAGCGGCCCTTTTCAAACCACAGATAGGATTCCTTTCCCTGAATGCGGCAGGTATAGCGATCCCCTACGCCCCCCACGCTCTGACAGGCTGCCCGGCGGACATCCAGAATCTTGTCCACCGGGTAGCGGTGGGCCTCGTCAAACTGGATCTCCAAAGGGCGCAGCTTGCCGTCAGCCTCAAACCGGACGATCACCGGCACATAGCGCTTTTTCCGTTCTTCCATTTGCTCACCCTCCAAAATAGCCCACAGGATGTACCGTGTGATCGTCCCTGGGATTGATGGCACCCAGCAGGGGATCGGTAAACAGTCTGGCCCGCTGGATGCTCCGGTAGCCATACCGCTGCCGCAGACGGTCTACCGCCGCATCGATCCGCTCCCACTTATCCCGGCGGGTCTCCTCCGGGTAAAGGGAGAGCTGGGTGCCCGCTGTGGCTTCCACCAGCCCGGCACCCCGGATGCCAATGCTGCGCAGGGGACGTACCCAGCGGTAGTTTTCGCGGAACAGATTGCAGGCTGTCCGAGCGATCTCGTCGCTGGAGCAGGTGGGCACCTCCAGCTTCCGCTGGCGGCAGAAAGAATTGAGCTCCACATCCCGGACATAGACCTCCACCACCGTGCACCGACTGGCCAGTTCCCGTATCCGGGAGGCCACGCTCTCTGCCAGCAGTAGGATCATCAGCTCCACGTCGCTGTCACAGGTCATGTCCCGGGGCGTGGTGGCGCTGTTACCCACAGATTTGATGTTGGGAATGTGGCTGCTTTTCTGGACGGGAGAGGGATCCAGCCCAAGAGCAAAGGTTTGAAGTACCGCCCCCAGCTTCCCCAGCTTTCTGGTCAAAGTTTCCAGAGGGGCCTGAGCCAGCCGCCCGATAGTGCTGATGCCCAGCCCCCGCAGCTTCTTGCTGGTAGCCGGTCCCACATAGAGCAGATCCTCCACCGGCAGGGGGTAAACCATCTCCCGGTAGTTGTCCCGCTCAATGCAGGTAATGGCGTCCGGCTTTTTATAGTCGCTGCCTAGCTTTGCGGTGATCTTGTTGTCCGCCACTCCAATGCTGCAGGTGATGCCCAGCTCGAACTTCATTCGGTTACTGATCTCTCTGGCAATGGTCATGGGAGAGCCGAACATCCCCACGCTGCCGGTGATGTCCAGCCAGTTTTCATCCAGGCCGAAGGGCTCGATCTGGTCGGTGTAGTCCTCATAAATTTCCCGTGCCATCTGGCTGAAGCGGATATACTCCCCCATATCCGGAGGCAGGATCTCCAGATGGGGGCAGCGCTGCCTGGCCTGCCAGACTGCCATACCGGTCTTAACGCCATATGGCTTGGCGATATAGTTGGCAGCCAGCACAATGCCGTGCCGCTCCTCCTGGCTTCCGCATACCGCCAGAGGCTTGTCCCGCAGTTCCGGATGGCGCTGCATCTCCACCGAGGCGTAAAAACAGTTTTGATCCACGTGCAAAATGTGCCGGCCCATATCCATCACCTCTTGTCTATAGACTAGAACAAATGTTCTTAAATAGCAAGAGGGAATTTGTGGTGGATGCAAAGTCCTTCTGATCGGACGGCAGTTCGTGGTATACTACCCCTTGTGGTAGAACATCAGTTTTGAGGGAATGAGGTGCAGGATATGTGCGGCCGCTATCAGTTTACCGCCGAGCAATGCGAAGAAATTCAGCAAATCGTCCATGAGATCCAGCGGCGTTACGGGGACAATACATGGCAGCCGGGAGAGATTCGGCCCACAGCGTCGGCTCCCGTACTGCTGGGTAGAGGACCGGAGCTGATGCGTTGGGGGTATCAGCTGCCCAATACACGGGTCATCAATGCCCGGGCAGAGACTGCTGAGGAGAAACCCCTGTTCCGGGGGAGCATAACCATGCGGCGGTGTGTCATCCCCTCCACCGGATTTTATGAGTGGGATCAGGAAAAGAGAAAGCACCTGTTCCGTCTTCCGGGAGAACAGGTACTCTACATGGCGGGTCTATATGAGAAGCGGGAGGGAGAAAATCGGTACTGCATTCTGACCACAAAGGCCAACCCTTCTATGACCCCTATCCATGATCGGATGCCCCTGGTGCTTCGCCGGGAGCAGGTGGACCCCTGGTTGCGGGAACCCCAGGAGGCATCTCTACTGCTCCACACTGTTCCTCCGGAACTGGATGTAACGTCCGCTGAGGCACAGTTGAGCTTGTGGTAGCTCCCAGGTATCGATGGCATCCGTCAGTCTGACAGCCCGAAACTCATTTAATTCCGGCGAAATATTGCAGGAGGATGGTCCTGATGGTCTATCAGACATCGTCTCAGGACAGAAAGTGCAAGGAGTCAGTCCAAATTACTATATTCTGATTCTCGTGTTCACAGTGAAAAGGATAACGGCCGACCTTACTTTCAGCTCACAGTGAAAAGGAACGGAGTGGCTTGCTTCTGCGTCTCTGCGAGACTGAAAGCAGCTCACCCCTTATCCTTTTCACTGTTCACACGATATAAAAAATTTGCCAACACAGATGGAATGGCGTTGCATCGCACAAGCTACTCAGCAACTGGCGATTCCATCTGTGTTGGCTCTTTTTCTAGGGGGACATTTTGTACCCCTGTTTCCCTTATAACAGGAATGTCCCCCCTGGAGAAATATCATCCGCTTTGGTCAATCAAGAGACAGTGTGATCAGAGTTGCAATGGCGTTATTGGCAATCAACTGTAATGCCCGTTTCTTTGTCTGAATACACAAGTACAGAAAATGAAATTCCGTGAAAAATTGATATGCAGGGTCTTTATCCATTATAGGCTTATAAATAGAATACAAAGTCTTCTTTATCGTCTCTGAAGTGAGATCATTCGGTACTACGCATTTTTTGATGAATTCAATGGCGCTAGCCTCGGTCAGAGAATATACATATTGATCAGTGATAGGCTTTATATATGTTTTTGTTTTTTTCAAAGCCTTTCTGGGTAATTCGAGATGAAATGCATCATAATACTTTTCCGAATTTCGATATCGCTCCAGTTGTTTCATAACTTTTTTACGGCACAAAGAGAATAAGAAGGGGATTTTGATCTGTTCCGGGTTTATAGTAACCGCATTGCTGCAAATCAGTCCGATTTCGGTCAAGTCCATTGTATTTAAGTAGTCCAAGATACCCCAAATCGCGGCTATTTCATTTTTCAGTTTCTGACTCTTTTTCCCCTCCCCTTTTCTTTTAACAAAACGTAAATACCGTAAAGACTTATCGTTCCCGGAGGCGGATTTTACAGATATTAATTTATCAGAAGCCTTCCGCACAAGCTTTTTCTGCTGGCTATAAATGTCGGCTTTTTTATCAACTAGCTTATAACCATAGTAATACTCTGGTAAGGCGATACTCTTTAGCGCGAGTCTGAGAATTTTTAATGTTTTGTTTAACTTTTCTGGGGTATCACTATGACCAGTATTATCATCATCAAATACATTTTCTTCCAATAGATCAAGGTCAGAGAGAATATCTGGATATACGTTTAACAAAGTGTTTGTTGTCTTATAATCCAACTCTTCGGTTGCGGCAAAATCAGCAAAAAAATCTCTAATATTGTATGAAAGAACTGGAAATGGGATATTTTCTTCTGCGTGGTCTTTGGAGGATTCATCACAATCGTCGTCCGATGTCGATTCAAATAACATCTGAGTAAAGTCAAAATACAGTAGTATATTTTGTGACGGATCCTTGCTGTCTTTCTCCTTGATGGCAGCCCTCTCTTCTGCTTTCTTGGACTTCAGTATTTTCCTAAGATCGCGTATCGGATATACGAACATTTGATCTTTTAAATATTCCGCCAATTTTACGCGGATTGATTCAGCGCATTTTTGGGTCAATGTGTCCAGAATATTGGAGAGAATACTGTTGCCACATGGTAATAGGAATTTCTTTGAGCTTCTTTCTAGGCCCTGTTTGAAAAATGTGTAGTTTTGTTCTAAAACAACAAGATAGCAATAGCGGCAAGGTAGACGAAGGCCAGAAAAGAGGCATCCAATTTGTCATATCTGGTAGCAACTCTCC
>NZ_NFHA01000065.1:0-6042 GCF_002159225.1 Flavonifractor sp. An91
CCGAGATCTTCACGCTCTTTTTCAGCCGGTCGTATTTGCCCGCCCCGTAGTTCTGCCCGGCGAAGGTGGTGAGGGCCTGGGACAGGGCGGTGATGGTCATCCAGAACAGGATGTCCATCTTGCCGTAGGCCGTCCATGCGGCCACCGCGTCGGTGTCAAAGGAGTTGATGCAGGACTGAATGACAATATTGGAGGCTGAGTACATCACCGACTGGAGGGCGGTGGGCACGCCTACCTTCATAATAGCCGACATGGGCTGGCGGTGGAGCTTGAGCTGGCTGGGGAAGAACTGGAAGGGGGCGCCCTGGGAGCGCACGAGGGAGATCACCACCAGCACCGCCGACAGCACCTGGGAAGCCACGGTGGCAATGGCCACACCCAGCACCCCCAGAGGAACGACCACCACCAGCAGCAGGTCCAGCACGATGTTGCACAGGGATGCGGCAATGAGGAAGTACAGGGGACGCTTGGAGTCGCCCACCGCCCGGAGCACGCCGGTGCCCATGTTGTAGATCACGTTGGGGATCATGCCCAGGAAGTAAACTCTCTGATAGAGGATGGCCCCGGGCAGGGCGTCGGCGGTGGTGTCCATGGCCCGGAGGGCCCAGGGGGTGAGCACAAAGCCCACCACCATAAAGACGGCGCCGATGATCACCGACAACAGCATGGCGGTGTGGACGCTCTTGTGGACTTCCTCCCCCTGGCGGGCGCCGTATCGCTGGGCGATGACCACCACCGCTCCGGCGGCCAGGCCGGTGAAGATGCCCACGGTCAGATTGACGATGACGCCGGTGGAGCCCACGGCGGCCAGGGCAACCTTGCCTACAAATCGGCCCACCACCACCGTATCCACCGTATTGTACAGCTGTTGGAAGAAGGTACCAAACCACAGGGGCACGAATAAAGTTAACAGTTGTTTCCAGATCACGCCCTGGGTGATATCGCCCACGGGACGGGCCAGACGCATGACAGATCCCTCCAGAAAAAGTAAACTGACGCGGCCAGAGCCGCAAGAGGATTGTACACGGTTTCCCCGCAAAAGGCAAGGGGCGGCATCTGCCGCCCCTTGCCTTTTGCAGTTATACTTGTTCCGGCCCAAACACCTTGGCCTTGTAGTAGGACTCGGCGTTGTACAGGGCGGCCGCGGGGTTGTGGCCCAGCACCCGGTCCTTGGCCACCAGGGTGGTGACCAGAGCGTCGGAGTATTTGTAGAACAGGCTGTCGTGACCTACGCACAGACCCACCACGATATTGAGCTGAGTCCCCGCGGCGTTGAGCATTTTGGCCTGAAAGATGGGGTTGCAGGCGTTGGCCCCCACCGCGTTGCAGGCGGCGGGGATGCCCAAATCCACCTTCTTCACCATGCCCGCCTTGCACCCTATGCCGAACACCTCAAAGCCGTGGGATCGAAGAATGCGGGCCAGGATGCGGGACTCGTGGAGCAGGCCCACGCAGGTGGCGATGCCGATCTTGTGAAAGCCCAGCTTTTTGGCAAACTCCACCACCTCCTGGACCCGGGTGTACTGGCAGTAGTGCTGGCACTCCACCTCAGCCGCCGCTACCATGGCGGCGTGGTTGTCCTCCTCCTGATAGCAGGCCACCGCCTCGTCCAGCACCTTCTGCTCCAGGTTTTTGGACAGGCAGAAAGGGGGAAAGGCGTCGGAGTGATTTAAATCGTTGCAGGCGGCGGAACCGCAGTCAATACAGCTGCGTGTACAAGCTTTTTCTTCCATCATGATCCTTCTTTCCCCAGGGTATGGACCGCCCGTCAGGGCGTTTTCTTTATTTTAAATACAAAATATACCGGTTGTAAAGCCCCCAGTCCCCCTTTTCGCCGGGCTTGACAGTCCAATCTGGTAGCGCTATAATAAGCAATGTTATTATAATGATCCTTATTATACGAAGGAGAACCTATGGAATCGCTCCACTACCTGCTCATGAAGGCTCACACCATGCTGAACCGCCAGATCATCACCCGGGCCCAGGAGGTCGGCCTGTCTCCCGGCCAGCCCAAGGTGCTGGAATATCTGCTGCTCCACGGAGAAAACAATCAGAAGGCCATCGCCGACTTCTGTGAGATCGAGCCGGCCACAGTGGGAAACATTCTGCTGCGGATGGAGCAGGCCGGGCTCATTACCCGGAGCAACCGGGAGGGGAACCGCCGCTCCCTGTATGTGACCCTCACGCCACTGGGGTGGGAGGCCGCCCTGGGCATCGAACGCATCTTTCAGGCTCAGGAGCAGCTGGCCTCCGCCGACATGACCGGGGAAGAGGTGGAGCAGCTGCGGGTCCTGCTGGACAAATTCTGCCGCTCCGCCCTGAGAGAGGCGGGTGACCAGGTATGAGAACTGCCCGTTTCGGCCAGCGGCTGCTCACCCTCTGTGTGGGCCTGCTCATCATGGCCTTCGGGGTGGCCTTCTCCATCAAGGCCGGGCTGGGCACCTCTCCCATCTCCAGCCTGCCCTATGTGGTTAGCCTGTTTACTCCACTGACGGTGGGCGTTGCCACCATCGCCATGCACTGCGTCCTCATTCTGCTTCAAATTCTGCTCCTGCGGCGGAATTACCATCCCGTCCAGCTGACCCAGCTGCCGGTGGCCATCTTGTTCGGCTACCTCACCGATTTCGCCGTATGGGCCCTCCAGCCCATCCCGGTGACCTCCTATCCGGAATCGGTGCTGCTCTGTCTGGTAGGCATTCTGCTGGTGGGAGTGGGGGTCAGCTGCGAGGTCAACGCCGGTCTGGTAACTCTGGCCGGTGAGGGGCTGATTCTGGCCGTCTGCCAAACCTTCCGCCTCCCCTTCCCCAGAATCAAGGTCTGCTTTGACTGCACGTTGGTGATTCTGTCCATCATCCTGGGTGTGATCTTCCTGGGTCATCTGGCCGGGGTACGGGAAGGCACCGTGGCCGCGGCGATATGCGTGGGTCTGGTATCCAAGCAGGCCACCCGGCTGCTGTTCCATCCCGATCCCGCAAAAGCCACATCATAAAAAAAGCGCGGACCTGCCTGGCAGGTCCGCGCTCTTTTGTTTAAGGACAGGGAGACAAAATAGGGGCACAGGCGGAGCTGCTCTGCCAGTCCTCCCACCGGCGACGGCACAGCTGGTGAAAAGCGCTGGCGATGTGGATAAATTCCTGGGGGAGAAGGCTGTCCGCCTGGGCACGGATCCCCTCCATGGCGGGAGGGATACGGCCCTGGACCCAGGCCTCCGTTCCACCGGCCTCCACGGTGTAGTAGGTCCAGGCGATGGAACCGGCCATGGCTCCGGTGGTGTCGCAGTCGCCGCCGATGGAGACGGCGCCCCGGACCGCGTCCTCAAAGTCAGCGGACTCCAGAAATGCCACGATGGCCTGGGGCACCGAGCCCTGACAGGACACGTCAAAGTGGTAGTCTGCCCGGATGGAATCCAGGGTGAAGTCCAGGGAATAAAAGTGCCCGGCCACATACTGCCGGATCTCCTCTTTGGAGGCCCCCGTCTTGGCCAGGAAGAGGGCGGCGGCCACCGCCTCCGCACCTTTGATCCCCTCCGGGTGGTCGTGAGTGACGGCGGCGCTGACCCGGGCCAGCTCCAGCGCCTCCTCCAGTGTCACCGCCGCCAGGGCACAGGGGGAGACCCGCATGGCGGAACCATTGCCGTAGCTGCCGTAGGGCGCAGGGTTCTCCCGGCGGAGCCAGTCGGCAAAGCGTCCGCCGTAGGCGCCGGTGGGATGGGGATATCTGCGGCCGAAGTCCTGCATTACCTCCACCAGCAGCCCCGAAAAATCCCGGTGGTTCTCCGGCTCCTGCTGACGGAGCAGGATGGCCTGGGCCACGGCGGCGGTCATAATGGAGTCGTCCGTATAATCGCAGCCCGGCGAAAACAGCGGGAAATCCTTTGTCTTAATGTTGTTGAATTCGTATTTGGAGCCGACGATATCGCCGATGAACGCACCATACATAGGGATACCTCCCAATCAAACTTGATGGTGAGAGTATACCGCACCTTAAGGGGCGGCGGGTCGCATACCAGGCGACATACTGGGCCTGGGCGGCTTACAGGCCGTCCCGCACCAGCCGGGCGGCGGTCTCCACATGGACGGTGCGGGGGAAGAGGTCCACGGCGGTGGCGGTGTCCAGCTTGTACCCAAGGGCGGCAAACCGCTTCACATCCCGGCCCAGAGTGGCCGGGTCGCAGGACACATAGACCACCCGCTGGGGGGCCATCTCGGCAATGGTGGCCACCACGTCCTCCGCCAGTCCCTTCCGGGGCGGGTCCACGCAGATCACGTCGGGGCGCACCCCCTCCCGGGCCAGCTGCCGGGCGGCCTCGCCGGCGTCGGCGCACAGAAACCGGGCGTTTTCAATGCCGCTGCGGCGGGCGTTCCGGATGGCGTCGTCCACCGCCTGGGGCACCACCTCGGCTCCCCACACCATGGCTGCCTTGCGGGCCATCACCAGGGAGATGGTGCCGATGCCGCAGTACAGATCCAGCACTGTCTCGCCGCCCGTCAGCCCCGCCAGCTCCACCGCCTTGCCGTAGAGCACCTCGGTCTGGTCGGGATTGACCTGATAGAAGGAGGGGACGGACAGGCGGAAGTCGGCGCCGCACAGGGTGTCGGACAGGAAGTCCTGTCCCCAAAGCGTGCGGTAGGAGTCCCCCAAAATCACGTTGGTATGGCTCTTGTTGACCCCCAGCACGATACCCACCAGGCCGGGCTCGGCCGTCCGGAGAGCGCGCACCAGCTCGCTCTCCCGGGGGACCCCCACGCCGTTGACCAGCAGGCAGCACAGGCTCTCCCCCCGGCGGTTGGTGCGGACATACACATGGCGCACCAGGCCGGAGCGGGCCTTCTCATTGTAGGCCGGGATGGAATACTCCATCATCCAGTCTTTCACCGCCCCCCGCAGGCGGGCGGCCGCCTCGCTCTGGAGCAGGCAGTCTTTCACGTCCACCACCTTGTGGGTGCGGGACTGGTAGAATCCGATGCGGGGGCCGGGGGCAACGGGGAACTGGGCCTTGTTGCGGTAGCGGTCAGGCCGGGCGGCCCCCAGAATTTCCGTCACATGGATATCCGCGCCCCCCAGACGGCGGAGGCAGTCCTCCACCCGGGTGCGCTTGGCCTCCAGCTCCTCGGCGTAGGTGATGTGCCGGAAGGCGCAGCCGCCGCAGCGGTCGTAATAGGGACAGTCGGGGGTAATCCGGGCAGGGGAGGGTTCGGTGACCTCCCGCACCACGCCCCACAGGGCGGAGCGGCCCACATGGGTGAGCCGCACCTGGCACAGCTCCCCCCGGACGCCCCCCTGGACGAACACCACCATGCCGTCCAGCCGGGCCACACCGGCGCCGTCGCTGCTGTAGCCCTCGATGCGCAGGGGATAGGTATGGCCTTCCAGAGGCTTATTGGGCTGCATACATACTCACGTCCTTCAGCGTATCATAGGGAATGGTGACCTCCACCGGGGAGTGGATGCCGGTCAGGGTGTTGCCCTGAATCCAGAACACATAGCCGTCGGAGGTGAGGCAGAACTGCTCCGGCTGGTAGGCCGCCGTCACGGCCGCCTGGGTGAACTCCTCGGCGGACAGCTCCGGGCTGGCCAGGAAGGCCTTCACCACCCGGTTCTGCACGGTCTGGGCGTCGGTAAAGAAGTCGGTAAAGGTCAGCTTGATGCCGGTCTGGGGATCAAAGTTCTCCCCCAGCTCAAACACGGTGGGGTAAGCCGCCCCGCTGTTGATGTACCAGGTGCGGCGGATGCTGATGACCTGATCGGTGGAGAGCACCACCTCATAGCTCATCTCCTCGGTGACCGGCGTAAAGGAGAAGCCGGCGGCCTTGGACACGTCGTAGTCCGCCACCACCTGCTCATAGTTGGCCTCGGCGCTCTCCATGCGGCTGGCGCCGTCGGCCTTGTACCAGTCGTTGATCACATCGCCGGCAGGGCAGGTGTCGGTATTCTGCACCATGGGCAGGGTATAGCGCACCGTCATGACCTGGGTGCCGTCCCCGGCGGTATAGGTCTGGGTAAAGACCTGCTCCCCCCACTGGGGCGGTTCGGGGGTGGGGG
>NZ_NFHA01000066.1:0-5940 GCF_002159225.1 Flavonifractor sp. An91
GGCTGGGCGCAGCCATCGCCGGAGGATTGCCTGATGGAAAAGGAGGCGCAGGCCGAATACGCCGAACTGCTCCGGCGGCTCTATGAGGCGATTTCCTCTCTGACCCCAGCGCAGGCCCGGCGCGTCCATGCCCGGTATATGCTGGGGATGAAAGTGAAGGACATTGCCGCGATGGAGGGCATTACCCCATCCCAGGCAGGAAAGTCCATCCATGCGGCGCTCCGGCGACTGCGCCGGTACTTCATACGCCGGAAATGGACAAGCGGCCTATGAAAACCATCAACCTGAAAAAGTATTATTACCCCCTCTACGAAACAGACACCTTCATCGAACTGCCGGACGAGATCGCCGACGCCATCGCGGAGGAATGGCGCACCGACCACAACTCCGAGCAGCGGCTATGGAGCCATACTTACTCGATGGACTATTCCCCCGGTCTGGAATACCACCTGCTCTCTCATGCCCTCTCCGCTGAGGACACTCTGCTGGAAGAAGAAACACGCCGGGAACAGGAAGAAGCCCATGAATTGATGTTGCAGCGGCTCCGGGAGGCCCTTGCCACCTTAACGCCCACGCAGGCCCGCCGCCTGCACGCCCGTTTTGTGGAGGGCAAGAAGTACCGGGAGATTGCGGAGGACGAGGGGATTGCCAGTGTGAGCCTTGTTACCAATACCGTCCGGGACGCCATTTTGAAACTACGGAAATATTTTATCAAGCGCGGCTGGATGGAGCCGCTGAAGGAGGACGCGATATGCACAAAGACAGCACCACCCAAGCGAAACCGAAAAAAGACGAGCGAGAAGAAGTCCTGAAGGAAATCCGGCAGCTTGAGAACCGCCAGAAGATTTTGGAGAACAAGCAGCGCAATGAGGAACGCAAGGCCCGCACCCGTCGCCTGATTGAGCGCGGGGCCATTTTGGAAGGCGTTTTTCCTCTGGCCCCAGACCTTCCCGGCGTAGAGGTCAAGGCGTTCCTGATTGCCCTGTCCCATCTTCCGGGGGCGGCGGAACTGGCCGCAAAACTGCCGAAATCCGGGGACAAGCCATAAGTCCCTTGTTTACAAGGGCGCACTTATACACCGTTGCCGGTGTCGTGCGCCCTGCCGGGGGCTGTTGCGCTCTCCGAGCGCGATGGGGCGCTACACTCCCCAAACCCCTTGTGCGCCCCGCGCAGCCAGACACCCGCTTCGCGTCTGTCCGGCTCCACGGAGCCTGAATACCCCTCACCGAAAGGAGGTGCCACCTATAGATTTTTGTCATATCCCCGTCAGTATCATCAAGCGCAGCGAGGGCCGTTCCGCTGTTGCCGCAGCCGCCTACCGAAGCGGAACTAAGCTGACGAATGAATGGGACGGCCTGACCCATGATTACACCCGGAAGGGCGGCGTTGTCCATGCGGAAATCATGTTGCCCGCCCACGCCCCGCCGGAGTTTGCAGACCGCTCCACCCTCTGGAACAGTGTGGAGCAGATCGAGAAAGCCAGGGACAGCCAGCTTGCCCGCGAGATCGAGGCGGCCCTGCCCCGCGAACTGTCCAGGGAACAGCAGATTGCCCTTGTCCGGGCCTATGTGAAGGACAACTTTGTGGACAAGGGGATGTGCGCCGACTTTGCCATCCATGACAAGGGAACCGGCAACCCCCATGTCCATATCATGCTGACCGTCCGGCCCCTGAAAGAAAATGGCGCATGGGGCGCAAAGTGTCGCAAGGCATACGACCTGGACGAAAACGGCCAGCGTATCCCGGACGGGAAAGGCGGCTGGAAGAACCACCGGGAGGACACCACCGACTGGAACGACAAAGGGAATGTGGAGATTTGGCGGGCGGCATGGGCGGCCTATACCAACCGGGCATTGGAGGCCGCCGGTCATCCCGCTCTGGTAGACCACCGCAGCTACAAGCGACAGGGTATTGATAAAATCCCTTCTGTCCACCTGGGGCCAGCGGCCAGCCAGATGGAGAAGCGCGGCATACGCACCGACAAGGGGGAAGTCAACCGGCAGATCGCCGCCGACAACAAGCTGCTCAAGGAAATCAAAGCCCGCATTACCCGCCTCTACAACTGGTCTAAGGCCGAGGCCGAAAAGCCGGAGGGTCAGCAGCCCAGCATGGTTGACTTGTGGGAGGCCCAGCAGCAACTCAAGCGGCCCGACACCCGCACCGGCAAAATCCGGGCTTTGCAGGAGAGCGCCGCCCTGTTCAGCTTTTTGCAGGCAAACGGCATCCAGTCCATGCAGCAGCTCCACGAAAAAATCGCAGATATGAACACCCGCTACTATGACCTGCGGCGAGAGATCGTCAAGGCCGAGCGCCGGATCGCTGTTCTCACTGAGCGCGGGGAGATGTGGGCGCAGTACAACGAGTACAAGGCTGTCCATAAGCAGCTTGCCAGGGTAAAGCCGGAGAAGCGGGAACTGTTCGAGCAGCGCCACAGCCGGGAACTGATCCTCTATGACGCGGCGGCTCGGTATCTGAAAGAACTGAAAGCCAGCGGCGAGGAACTTTCTCCGAAGGAATGGTGGCGCGAGATCGACCTGCTGACCGCCCAGAAGCAGGCGGACAGCATCGACATGAAGGCCATGCGGGAGGAACTGAAAGCCGTGGAACGGCTCCGCAAGGCCGCCGACCAACTGGCCCGACAGGAACGGGACAAGTCCCGCGACCGGGGGCCGGAGCGGTAAAGGGTACGGCGCTTTGCCGACCCCTTGCGGTGCGTCGCGTTTCACGACACACCTTTGCACAGAATTGTCAACATTCACTCATGGAAGGAGATTGCCTTATGAAGCAGATTATTTTACCCGTCACTGTCCACCTGAATATCCGCCTGCCCCTTGCCCTCTTGCAACCGGAACCGGCAGACGCGCCCACCGGCCCGGAGCCGGAGGCCCATGCCTGCCAGGGCTGCGGTAACTGCGACGGGTGCGGGAAGTGCCAGCATGAAGAAAAGCAAGCCTGAACCCATCCCCGTCATGGACTACCGCCAGTATCGCAGAGCGCGGCGGCTGGTACATGAGTGCTGCAACTATGACGGCGGCAACTGTATCGCGCTGGACGATGGGGAGGAATGTGTCTGCGTCCAGTCCATTTCCTACTCCCTGTTGTGCCGGTGGTTCCGGGCGGCGGTGCTGCCGCTGGACAGGGAACTGGAAACGGCCCTGTTCCACCGCCTGGACGCCAAGCGGTGCGCCGTCTGCGGGGCGCTGTTCACGCCCGGCTCCAACCGGGCCAAATACTGCCCGGAATGTGCGCCGAAAGTCCACCGGCGGCAAAAGGCCGAGTGCGAACGCCGGAGAAGGGTACAGCGTGGACAATTAGAGGGCAAAAACCCCTTGTAAATCAAGGCTTTTTTCGAGGGTGTCGGCGGGGGCCTGATAGATTTATCCTCTGGCCCCCCAAACGGCCCTCTAAATGCGTACAGAAGCCCAAAACGAACCCCAAGGAGGAACCCATGTCAGACAATCGAAAATATTACTACCTGAAACTCAAAGAAA
This sequence comes from Flavonifractor sp. An91, assembly GCF_002159225.1. Lineage (NCBI taxonomy): Bacteria > Bacillati > Bacillota > Clostridia > Eubacteriales > Oscillospiraceae > Flavonifractor > Flavonifractor sp. An91. The sequence continues at coordinate 3,492 of NZ_NFHA01000066.1, forward strand.
ACTATTTTGACGATGACTCCATCGTGCTGCTGGAAAGTATGCAGGACGGTGTGCTGTACTCCAACATTCTGCTCAAGCTGTATCTGAAATCGCTGAAACACGGCGGGAGGCTCCAGCTTGACGAGAATATCCCCTACACGGCGCAGATGATCGCCACCATAACCCGCCAGCAGATCGGCACTGTGGAGAGGGCCTTGCAAATCTTCCTGAAGCTGGGCCTTGTGGAAGTGCTGGACAGCGGCACTTTTTACATGAGCAATATCGAACTGCTGATCGGCCAGTCCTCCACCGAGGCCGAGCGAAAGCGGGCAGCGAGGCTTCAAAACAAGGCTCTTTCCGCGCCTCGGACAAACGGCGGACATTTGTCCGACATTCGTCCACCAGAGATAGAGATAGAGTTAGAGAAAGAGATAGAGATAAAGAGAGAGATAGAGAAGGGACGCCCCGCCCGCGCCTATGGCCGTTACCAGAATGTTTTCCTGACGGACGAGGAACTGGCAGACTTGCAGGCCAGCTTTCCCACCGTATGGGGCCAGTACATCGAAAAGCTGTCCGAGTATATGGCTTCTACCGGCAAGCGGTATCAGAGCCATGCCGCCACCATCCGGCGCTGGGCCGGTGAGGACGCGAAAAAGGCGGCTCCGCCCTCCCGCAACCGGGATTACAGCGTAAAGGAGGATGAAACCGTATGATGGAGATTACCGCAGAAATCCGGGCGCTGATCGACAAGGCAGCCGCCGGTGTGGAACTGGCCGGGGACGAGTACATAGACCCGGCAGACGGCCTCATTCACTGTAAGAGGTGCGGCGGCCAGAGGCAGACCGTTGTGCCATGCTTTGGGAAACCCGGCTACTTCATGCCCCGCTGTATCTGCCAGTGCCAGCGGGAGGCCGAGGAACAGCGCAAAGCCGCCGAGGAACGGCAGCGCCGCATGGAGCGTATCAAGCGCCGGAAGGCCCAGGGCCTGCAAGACCGCTATCTGTACGACTACACCTTTGCCAACGACAACGGCCAAAATCCTCTGATGGACAAGGCCCGCGCCTATGTGGAGAACTGGAAGGAGGCATACCGAAACAACACCGGCCTGCTGCTGTTTGGGGATGTGGGAACCGGCAAGTCCTTTTTCGCCGGTTGTATCGCCAACGCCCTGCTTGACCGGGATGTGCCGGTGCTGATGACGAACTTTCCCACCATCCTGAACCGCCTGACGGGGATGTTCTCCGAGGACAGGGCCGACTTTATCGCCAGCTTTGACGAGTACGACCTGCTCATCATTGACGATTTGGGTGTGGAGCGCAGTACCGAGTATGCGATGGAGCAGATGTTTTTCGTCATTGACAGCCGCTACCGCAGCCGCAGGCCCATGATAATCACCACCAACCTGAAACTGGCCGAACTCAAGAACCCGCCCGACCTGGCCCACGCCCGTATCTATGACCGTATCCTGGAACGGTGCGCCCCGATCCTCTTTGCCGGGAAAAACTTCCGAGAGGAAAACGCCGGGGCCACCAAGCAGGCGGCGAAAGACATTGTGAACCGTAAGAGCGACTGATTGTTTTGCCGGACGGCGCAGCCCCGCCCGGAGAAAGGAGCGCCATGAACGAAGAAACCCGTACCATGCAGACCGCAGACACCACTCCGGCCAGAGCGCCGGAGGACGCCCCCGCGCTGGTAAAGAAAATCGGCAAGACCACCTACAAGGTGCGCGTCCATTTCAGCGACACCAGCACCGAAACCATGAGCGACAAAATCAAGCGTATGCTTAAAAACGAGATACAGCAGATGTGACCGGCTGATAAAGCCAGCCGCCTTGTGTTAAACTGATGATGGTACACACCAAAACTTTTAGCCAAGGAGGACATGAAAATGCTGTACACAGAAAAAGAGAAAAATGAGATTGAGCGCGTCTGCAAAGTGTTTGAGAAACATATCCAGCAGATGACCGCTTATGATTTGGTTTGGTCGGACAAGGTCGGCTATGTGTGGCTGGCAATATCTATCGACCCGGTCTATATCGACACCGGCAACTGGATAGAGTCCGCTGCCGGTCTTTGTTATGAGTGCTTGAATGATATAGCACTGGATGTTTTCGGAATGACCGGAAACGACCATGACTTTGAGGACGCCGACCCGCTGGAACTGGCCGAGATTAAGCGGCGATGGAAACCCTATATCGACCAGTTGCCGGAATATGCGTACCTTTGCGACGAACTGTTAAGCAGGAGAAAATAACCCATCCGCAAAAGTGTCAGGAGCTAAAATCTGCTTCTGGCACTTTTTTTGTGGCTTTTTCGTGAATTTGATTAAAAAGTCCTTGACAACTCGTTTCGGGCAAAACGGCCAAGAGCATTTTGATCTCCTGCGGCGCTCGTCTGGCCCCCTTTGACATCCCCCAGCTCCGGGAGATCATGGCCTATGACGAGCTGGAGCTGGACAAGATCGGAGACCG
>NZ_NFHA01000067.1:0-5683 GCF_002159225.1 Flavonifractor sp. An91
GCCAAGGCATTTGCCTTGGCCGCCTGCTCTTTTATATTTGTACAACTGTTTTGCGCGGGAAAAGGATACAGGTTGGGCGCAAATGCGGCCGCCCAACAAAATGTGTTCCCGCGATTTCACAGAGGCGGCAGGTGTGAGTATGATAAAAAATCATACTTACGGTAAAGGTTTCCGGTGCTAAACTAGATGCGAATGGTCGTTTTGCAAGAAAAAACACCTGGAAACTATTGGTTAAGATGTACAAAGGATACAAAATGAAGCTTTGTGCCGGGAGAGGAGGCGCTGAAGGGGCGCTATAGAGAGAATAGCCCCACATTTTTTAACTCCAAAGGATCCTGACTGAAAATAGCAGAAGAAAGGGATGATATTTATGAGGATCATGCAGAAAGCACTCAGCCTGTTGCTCAGTGCATCCATGGTGATCAGTCTGGCAGGGCCCCTTCCGGTATGGGCCGCAGGACCTCAGCTGCCGGACAATCTGGAGGACCTGGTGACGGAAAGCTGTGCGGTCACAGTCTCTTCTGAAGAAAATCCAGATAACCCCACCGCGCGTTATGCAGTGGACGGCATTACCGATCAAACCCAGCAGTGGGCCTCCGGCCCCATGAAAGATGGGTCAACAACCGCTGATACGACTCAGACGCCCCAATGGCTGACGGTGGATCTGGGCAAGGATGTGACCGAGCCCGTGGCCATTGAGGCCATCAAGCTCTGGTACAATATGAAGGTCTGGCCCATGGTCTATGAGATCCAGACCTCCTCGGACAACGGCGCCAGCGATGACTGGGCCACGCTGGTCCGGGTGGAGCGCGCGCCCTTTGACGGCGCGGTCAAAAACGGCGAGGGGCAGGACATTGCGGACGAAACCAACAATGGGACGCCTGCGACCGCCGCCAATACCGATACCATTACCAAAACCACCTCGCCTGCCCTGGGGCAGGGCGCAGCGGTGGAGCGCTATGTGCGCTTCTATGTGGAAAAGACCAACGCCGCCGCGCCGGGCAACAATGTGTGCCTGCGGGAGATCTCCATCTACAAAGCGTCCGACGAGCCCCAGCCGGAACCGGGCGAGGATGCCTGGAATCTGGCGCTGGGCCAGCCCACGGAAGCCTCCACTTCCGTCCAGGGCACCTCTCCGGCCAATGTGGTGGACGGCAGCATGGACAGCAAATGGAATTCCGGCGATCTGAAAGACTTTATTGTCGGAAACAATTCTAGGGACGATGAGGAGCAGACCCCTCAGTGGATTCAGATCGACCTTGGAGACACGGGGTCTACTCTGGAGGAGATCCGCATTTCCTACAAAGCCAAAGTGTGGGCCATGGACTATGAGATCCAGACCACCGATACCCCGGAGGTGGAAGACTCCTGGAAAACAGTGGCCACCGTGGACCGGCCTTCCGCCAACGCCTTTGTGACCAATGGTCCGAACCAGAATATTGCTGATACCGCGGCCAACCGGGACACCATTACCACAACGACCAATCCGGCCCTGGGTGCGGAACCGGTGGGACAGTATTTACGGATGTACATTACCAAGACCAATGCCCAGGCACCCGGCGGACATAACGTGAATATCGCGGAGATCGAGGTGCTGGGCACCAATCCCACCCGTCATCCTCCGCTGGATGTGCAAGAGATCCTGTCTGGTGTTACAGTGTCCGACCCTGACAAAGCAGATAAAACCATCACCCTTCCGGAAACCAAGGAGGGCACTACCCTGATCGTCCGGGGCAGCGAGCTGGAGAATGTGGTAAGCAACGACGGCGTGATCAGTCAGTGGAACATCGGTCCCCGGGATGTCACTCTGCTGCTTCGCCTCAGCGAGGACGGCAATGAGGAAAACTACGCGGAAAAGAACGTGACGGTGACCGTCCCCAGCCACAGTGACAGCTATCCTGCCGCCTGGTTCCCCACGGTAGCCAAGCCCAATGATAAGCCGGAGGTCATTCCCACCGTACAGGAGTGGTACGGCTACGAGGGGAACTTTACCCTGACCGCCGACTCCAAAATCGTACTCAATGACGCCGCCGGCGTGGGCCTGGAAAAGGCTGCTGCCAACATGAAGGCGGATGTGGAAGAGATCTGCGGCATTACCCTGGAGGTGGTGACCGGGACCGCGCCCACCGGACCCAACGACATTTATCTGGAGTCTCTGACCGATCCCAACGCCTATGATCTGGGCAAGGAAGGCTACCTGATGGTGACCAATGAGGAGGGCCTGCATATCTATGCCCCCACCTACACCGGCTGCCTGTACGGCACCATCACCGCCGAGCAGATCCTGTGGCAGGACGAGACCCACAGCGCCATTCCCAAGGGCATCATGCGGGATTATCCCGCCTATGAGGTCCGGGGCCTGATGCTGGATGTGGCCCGTACTCCCTACCGCTATCAGCAGCTGCAGGACTACGCCAAGATCATGCTGTGGTACAAGATGAGCGAGTATCATCTGCACATCAGCGATAACGACAACTCCAACATCAACGGCGCTACCTTTGATACCCATTCCGGCTTCCACCGTCTGGAGAGCGAAACCTTCCCCAGCCTGAAGTCCGAGACCAAGCACGCCGGTATTCCGGCGGATCTGGTCAACGCTGACTACTACAACAACAACAAGGATTATCAGGGCAACCCCACCTACACCAAGGAGCAGTGGCGGGAACTGGAGGCCATGTGTCAGAACATGGGTATGTACGTCATGACCGAGCTGGATATGCCCGGCCACTCCCTGCTCTACAACAAGTACGCTAAGGAAAATCCGGATGGTATCGACTGGCTGGAAGGCGGCACCATGCTGGCGTCCACTTTCACCGGCAACTCCGGTTATCAGGAGCTGCTGGATCTGATCGGCGAAAACAAGACCCGGGCCTTCAAGTTTGCCTCCACCCTGTGGGACGAGTATACCCGGGGTGAAGAGCCCGCCGTTTACGGACCTGTGGTCCATATCGGCGCCGACGAGTACTGGGTACATAATAAAGAGACTTATAACGCCTTTGCACAGTTTGCCGACAATATGCGCCAGGTGATCCAGAAAAACCTGGGTGCGGATACCAAAATCCGGATGTGGGGCGCCGGGACCGGCAGCTTCTCCACCGCCGGCGAAGTGCTGGACAAGACGCCTGCTGAACTGGCCAAGGACTATCAGCTGGACATCTGGTACCCTGGCTACGACAATGCCGCCAAGCGTACCGCGGAGGGCTATCAGGTCATCAACGCCCGGGACGCCTTCCTGTACGGCAATCCGGGCCGCCGTTTCCGGGATGTGCCCAACGCGGAGTACCTGTTCTATGACTGGAATCCCACCATGTTCGGCGGCGGAGATCCCCTGCTGGGCGAGCCCAACCTGATCGGCGCCAAGGCCGTGATCTGGGGCGACCAGAGCCAGGAGGGCATGACCGAGCGGGATGTGCACCAGCGTGTTCTGCGGGCCATTGCCATCGTCAGCGAAAAGACCTGGAACGGCACGGATGAGGATGATACCTTTACCGAGTATGAGCTGCGGGCAAGCCGGCTGGCGGAGGGCCCCGGTACCCAGATCGCCATGGAGTTCGACAGCAAGAGCTCCCTGGTGCTGGATTATGATTTTGCCAATGTGTCCGGAGACGGTAAGACCGTCTACGACGCCAGCGGCAACGGCTATGACGCCGCCCTGACCGGCGGTTCCGTCACGGATGGCTGGCTGGCCTTTGACGGCAATACCCTGCTGACAACGCCTCTCAAGACCATGTCCTATCCCTATACCGTGTCCTTTGACCTGAAGCTTACCGGGGAGGACGGCACTGCGAACACCAAGGAGTCCTCTCTCTTCTCCGGCTATGACGGCCGCATCCAGGTGGCGGGGCATGACGGCAAGATGAGCGCCGATGTCAACTACTTTACCCGCGACTTCAACTACAAGGTTCCCACTGACGGCACCCCGGTCAAGGTGACCATCGTCGGCACCTTCCAGGCCACCCGGCTCTATGTGAATGGTCAGCTGGTCACCTTCCTGTCTCAGAAAGCGGACCAGGACGGTCTGGCTCCCGGCGCGATCTCCACCATGTACTCCTCCGTGCTGCTGCCGCTGGAGAAGATCGGACAGGACTTCCACGGCCAGATGGCCAACCTGAAGGTCTATAACAAGGCTCTCTCCGCCGCCGAAGTGGCCGGCAACGCCGATGACGGACTGGTCAACGTGGCGCAGAACACCGCTGCCGGCAGCAATTCCTATGCTTCCGGGGATAGCTACGACGACGGCGAACAGCGCACCAGCATTGCCATGAAGGCCATCGACGGCGAGGCATTTACCACCAGCGATGACAACTCCTCTGAGATCTATTCCTACTGGCAGGGCGACCACGCCGACAGCGCTCTGACGGTGGATCTGGGCCAGGCCCGCACCATCTCCCAGGTGGAGATCCAGTGGCGCTCCAACGGCGTGGGCAAGGACTTCCAGATCCTCACCTCCATGGATGGAGAGAACTGGGATGTGGCGGCTCAGGTCGCCGACAATCAGGAGGCCAGAGAGACCATCACACTGGAGACTCCTGTCTCCGCCCGCTATGTCAAGCTGCAGGGGATTGCCAGCAATAACGGTACGGTCTACAAAGTACAGGAATTCCTGGTTTATGAAGCTGTGGACAAGACCGCTCTGAACGACCTGCTGGCCAAGGCGGAGGAAATCGTGGCCCAGAAGGGCCTGGGCTTTACCAGCACTGGTCTGGAAGGCGACCTGTTCCAGGCTGTGGTCTATGCCCGTGCCCTCAGCGGCAGCCCTCTGGCCACTATGGAAGAGGTGACTGCGGCCACTGCCGCTCTGGAGGATGCCATGCAGGCCATCGAGGACTCTGGCAGCACGCCCTCCACCTCCTACGCCATCACCGTGGAGAAGGCGGACGACGGTACTGTGACCGCCAGCCGTACCCGCGCCTCCAAGGGCCTCACCATCACCCTGACTGTGAAGCCTGACGAGGGCTGTAAGCTGGACAAGCTCACCGTCACCGACAAGAACGGCAATGAGCTCAAGCTCACCGACAAGGGCGACGGCAAGTACACCTTCACCATGCCTGCCTCTGCCGTCACCGTAAAGGCCTCCTTCGCCAAGGACGACGGCTCTGTGGGCACGGATCTGCCCTTCACCGATGTGAAGTCCAACGACTGGTTCTATGAGGCCGTGAAGTATGTCTATGACAAGGAACTGATGAACGGTACCTCCACCACCACCTTTGCTCCCCTCATGACCACCAACCGGGCCATGGTGGTCACCATGCTGTGGCGGCTGGAGGGCCAGCCCAAGGCTGAGGCTACCCTGGCTTTCACCGACGTGGAACAGGGCGTGTGGTACACCGACGCTGTGAACTGGGCCGCCTCCAAGGGCATCGTCAAGGGCTACAGCGACACCGTGTTTGCTCCCAACGACACTGTGAGCCGTGAGCAGCTGGCCACCATCCTGTACCGCTACGCCGAGTATAAGGAGTATGACGTATCCGCCAAGGGCGACCTGACTGCTTTCACCGACGGCGCCAAGACCTCCTCCTGGGCTGCCCAGGCTATGGAGTGGGCGGTAGGCTCCAAGCTGCTGTCCGGCAAGGGCGGCAGCGTGCTGGATCCCACCGGCACCGCCACCCGGGCGGAAGTGGCGCAGATCTTCATGAATTTTGCCCAGAACCTGAAGAAGTAACGATCCATGCCGACAGGGGCG
>NZ_NFHA01000068.1:0-5612 GCF_002159225.1 Flavonifractor sp. An91
AATCCGTTTCCCCGGCAAAAGGGGCGGATTCCCACGAAAAACGGCCGCCCACCGGGCGGCCGTTTTTCTCGGAATGACGGGTCTTTGTACGAGCTGCGCATTTTGCAACAGGCCCTTTTTTGTTATTCTTCCTCGGCAGCCTGGAGCTGGCCCGCCTCCCGCAGGGTACGGCGCAGGCGGCTGAGGGTCACCTGGGTCATGCCCAGGAAGGAGGCAACGTGCTTTCCGCTGACATGGCGGTGCAGGTCCGGATAGGCCCGCAAAAACCACTGATACCGGTCCATGGCGTCATACTGGTACATGGCGGCCTTCACCTCCCAGTGGCGCTTGAGAGCGTCCAGCAGAAAACAGCTGTACAGGCGATAGAGCTGGGGATATTCCTCCAGCAGTTCCAGTACCAGACTCAAGGGCAGCTCCAGCACCAGGCTGTCGGTAAGTGCCTCAATGTTGATGGTGGCCGGCTCCCCCAGGGCGATACAGGCCGTGGCCGGGGACCCCGGCTCAAAGGCAAAGCAGTCGGTGATGTCCCGGCCGCCGGCATCCAGAAAATAGCCCCGCAGCAGCCCCTGGACCAAAAAGGTCAGCTTGGTGGGAACCTCGCCCTCCCGATAAAGCAGGTGGCCCTTTTTTACGTTCCGCAGTTCGCCCCTCTCCGTGAGCCTCTGGATGAGGGACTGGTCCGACAGTCCAAACAGGTGATGGTAAAGTTCTGGCAGATCCATCTCTCACCCTCCCAACACAAAATATTGGTATTTTATTTTATCATATTTTGCGCTGTTTCTACATTATCCTAGGTTAATTTTGCAATAATTGTTCTTTTTAGACATCATATTTCTGTTTTTGACCGTTTCACGGCATCAGGCACCGGCCACCCGCAGCTGGGGCAGCGCCATCCGGGTCATAATGGCGGCCACCTCCGCTCGGGTGATTTGATTCTGGGGCTTGAACCACAGCGCCCCCTGTTCCCGGATGCCTGTAATGACGCCCGCAGAAGTCAGCAGCTGGGCGTCGTCCCGCCAGCGGATGGAGGAAGCGTCCCTATATCCGGTTTCGCTGATGGCGGACAGCTCCTCCTCCGGCAGGGCACGGGCCAGAATGTGGACGAATTCCTCCCGGGTGGCATAGGCGGTATAGTCATAGTCCTCTTCCAGAATACCGGCCTGCTTTGCGTAGGTCACATAGGGAGTATACCAGGCCTGGCCGGAACTGGCGGTAAACTCATCCGAGCCAGTCCAGTACTGCTTATGGAGCCGGGCGGCCAGGGTGACCACCTCTCCAAGGGTGATGTTGGCCTGGGGCCGGAACCGGCTGGAGGAGGCACCCTCCATCAGACCCAGCCGGTAGGCCTGCTTCACATTCTCGTAGTACCAGGCGTCGGAGCCTACGTCCCAAAACATTCCGGGTGTATAGGTCTTTTCCTGGCGGAAATGTGCCATATCGCCCCGCTGGGGCTTGACGGTCTGATAGTAAAAACAGAGGGTGGAGTCTTTGCCCGGGTTTGGAATGACCACCACCGTGCGGCTTTCGGACAGCTCCAGCTCGGTGTCTCCCATGCGGACGGAGGAGAGGATGCAGCCCTCCTCCTCCGGCACCGTATAGTAGGAGGTCCCAGTCCCCTCCTCCATGGATTCCTCAAAGGAGTAGGCGTACGCCCCATCCACATACACCTGACAGGTGAGGGTACAGGCCGGTGTAACCGGCTCCGTGGGCTCAATAGGCTGCTGCTTGGCGGGGGTGGTAAAGGTGACCGGCTCACCCTTGTAGGTCACGCCGTCCACCACCACAAAAAATTGATAGGTATAGGTGGTCTCCGGCTTCAGGACCACCCCCAGCTCCGTATAGGTCTGGTAGGTGGAGGGCACTGTGGTGGCCGAATTCTTGACCGAAATATCGTCGGTGTGGGTGGTATTGATGCCGCCGCCCGTCAAAATCAGGCCGCTCTGGGTCATGGAGCTGCCTGCCGGCTTGTGGAAGGTGGCATAGACATAGGCGGACTGGCTGAAATAGACGTTGTCCTTAACCTCATTGACAATGGTCACCGGGGCGGTCTCGGGCACGGTCTGGCCAGCCACATCGGCGTAGTTCACCGACCGGTAGATCTTTACATAGCCCCAGGCATAATCCCGCTTCATACTCTCATAGCTGATATGGCCATAGGTCACCGTGCCGATCCGGTTTTTCGTGCCGTTGGCATTGTTCTGGTAGATGTAGGCACCCTGATCGTCCCAGCCCACCACCACGGCAAAATGCTTGGCGCCACTGGAGGATGCGCTGTCGTAGCAGTAGAGGATGTCGCCGGCCAAGGCCTTCTGGAAGGTGGCTTTGCCCGGCGCACCCTTGGCCACCAGGGTCAGGTTATTTCGCACATTGGTGGGAATGCCAAAGACCCGCTGGAACACATAGCGTGCAAAGGCCAGGCAGGTCCAGCTGCCGTTATCCTTGGTCCAGGGAATCCCCTCGGCGGCGGCAATGCGGTTGAGTTCACAGTTGTTGCAGGTCCCCCATGCGTCGTGGCCGGAGCAGGCCTTCCCGTTGACGGTAAAGTAGCTTCCGTCCGGATGGTCGGCCATTACCCCTTTGATGCGCTCAATAATGGGGTCGGCGGCCCGGGCCCGGGGTCCCGCTCCCCACAGGGTAACCACCGCCAGGAGCAGGCATAATACCCGGGTACCCAGCTTTCTCTTCTGTCCCATAGACAAGTCCTCTCTTTCCTGTTCATGGATTTCCTGGATATATCTCATAGTCTACAGGATCTTATATATGGTTGGCAACCAAAATTTTTACAAAAAAGACCGCCGCCTCCGTTTGCACTGAGGCGGCGGTCTGTACTTCCGTTATACGCGAGGGGTCAGTCCGGCCAGGCGGCAGAGGATGGCTGCCGTCTCCGCCCGGCTGATATTGGTATTGCCGTGGAAGCTTCCATTGTTATCTCCCTCCACGATACCGGCCCGATACCACAGGTACACCACGGGGCCGTAGGGATCGGTCTCCTGTACGTCAGGGACCTCACCGTTGAACACCACCTTGATGACCTCCTTCTCCTCCGAAGGCACCGCCCGGTCCAGCAGGTCCACCATCTGGAAGCGGGTGGCCTTGTTCAGCATGGTGGACAGAGGCACCTCACTGGTGGTAAACAGGCCCTGATCCACGCAGTAATTGTAGGCGCCCAGGTACCAGGCGCCGTCGGAGGTGGGAACGCTCTCCCCCTGGCGGTCGGCGTACAGCCGGGCGGTGAGGGTGACCACCTCGGCCACGGTGAGGGTGCCGTTGGGGCTGAACTTATCGCCGCCGGTGCCCTTCATCAGGCCGGCCTGGGCAGCCTTCACCGCATAGTCGGCATACCACTGGCTGGCGGGCACGTCGCTGAAGGAGAAGTCGCCGTTCTCACCGTCGCCGGGATCGGGGGTGGGGTCGGGATCAGGATAGGGATCGGGGTCGGGATTAGGGTCAGGGTCAGGATCAGGCTGCTGTCCGCCGCTCTCCCCAACGGGGTAGGACTGGACTCCGGATTCGTCCAGCACATAGAACACGGGGGTGGAGTCGTGGGTGGAGTACCACACCACCTTGCCGTTGTAGCTGATGGGGTGGCAGCGGGACATCTGCACGCCGTCAGCGGTCTTGATGTTGGAGACGGTGCCGTCGGCGGAATAGGTAGCATACTGGATGCTTTCCTTATTGTAATAGTAGCCGTTATCCCACTTCTCGGCCAACTGCCACAGGATGTAGCCGCCGTCCGGACCGGTGGGGACCAGCACAGGCTGAGAGCCGTACAGGTCGGAGTCGCTGGGCCAGGAGGTAAGCTGGCGCACGGTGGTGCCGTTGGAGGAGACGTCATCCTTGCTGGTATAGCTCAGGAAGATGTTCATGGGGTCTTGTCCGATGGTGGAAGCCGAGCCCTTACCGGTGCTGCTGTAGGCGACCAGGTAGCCGGAGGAGGTCTCCGCCAGGTCGGTCACATTGGCGCCGGTGGTATTCTCGCCCACCCTGCCGGACCAGGTAGTCAGATTGAAGGTTTTGCAGCCGTTGGCGAAGGTGTCGCTCCCCGCCTTGTTGTCGTAAATGGACAGACAGGCCCCTCTGGGGTAGGCGTCGCCGTGGTCCAGAGCCACCAGCCGTCCCTGGCTGTCCACCAGAATAAACTGGTTAAAGGAGTGGGACACATAGCCCTTGTTGGCCACCACGTCGTGATAGCCGTCGGTGATGGTCATATCGGACTCACGCACCGAGAAGGTCAGATTGGCCTGGTGGTTCAGCCCGTCGCCGGACTGGTACATCTCATGGCTGGTACGCACATAGAGGTAGCCGTTGTACTCGTCGCACCGCAGGCTGCCGGCATCAAAGGGGATGGTGGTGTTGGCCCCCCGCAGGCTGGCCTGGCCCAGGCGGTTCCAGTCCTTGTCGTACTTCACCACCCGGATGACCTCGGCGTTGTCGTTCTCACTGGGGTTCTCCTGGCCGAAAATCACAAAGTTGTAGTCCTCACCGGCATAGAAGCCGCCCCACAGGTCCAGCTCCATCTCCAGATCCACCGAGGAGATCAGCTGGAAGTTGCTGTCGTAGGTCTCGGCCACCAGCCGGGGATAGGCGCTCCATTTCATAAAATTTCCCTGGGCATCGACGATTTTGACACCCTCGAAATTTTCCACCCGCACCAGGTTGTCGCCGTCCTGGTACAGGTAGGCGTCAATGGGCACCGCCCAGTTGCCGTTGTAGGTGCCGCCGGCAATGGTGGATTTCAGGGGCGTCGGTTCTGCGGCCCAGGCCGCCGGCAGCATGGATATTGCCATGGCCAGAACACACAGACAGGAAAGCAGGCGGAAAGATCGTCTTTTCATTGCGCATTCTCCTTCTCTTGATTTGGGATTTTGCAGGGGCTTTGTCTGTTAGTGTGTGGAACCGGCAGCCTGGTTTTAAATCCGGCAAAATTTTTTTATCTTTTTTTCAAGTGCCGCATCCCGGCCACTATGCGTTTACGGTGACCTGGAAAGACACGTTGTCGGTGAAGGTCAGCACGCCCTCCTGACTATCCACGCGCAAGGTGACTACGCCGCTGATGGTGGCTGTGCCCGGGGCGTTGGCAGTGAGCTGACAGCTGGTGGGCTCCTGGTCGCCCACCGTCACCACCGATGGATTGCTGCTGCTCCACACGGTAGAGGTGATGGTAAAGTTGGTATACAGGGAATAGGAGGAAAATCCGTGATACCGGCTCTGCCCCACACTGAGGGTGATGCCGTCCAACTGGTAGTCCCAGGGTACTTCATTCTTGGCCTGCACGGTAATGGTATAGTGGACGTTGGGTTCCTGGGGGCTGACTGCCGTCAGCACTACCGTGCCGGGGGACAGGATGGTAAACCAGCCGGAGCTGTTAATGGGCGCCACACTGGAATTGGAGGAGCTGTAGGTCAACCCCGCCGGCAGACCGGCGTCAGAGGGATTCAGGTTTCCCCACTGTCCTCCAAAGCTGTAGCCGCGCCCCAGCTCAGCGCTCATGCTCCGGTTCTCCACCACCGGGGTCACCGGGGTTGGTGTAGCCGTGGGGGTGGGCCTGGGCGTTGCCGTAGGCCTTGGGGTAGCGGCAGGCGTGGGAGAGGGTGACGGGGTAGAGCTGGGGG
>NZ_NFHA01000069.1:0-5058 GCF_002159225.1 Flavonifractor sp. An91
CGGTCTCCGATCTTGTCCAGCTCCAGCTCGTCATAGGCCATGATCTCCCGGAGCTGGGGGATGTCAAAGGGGGCCAGACGAGCGCCGCAGGAGATCAAAATGCTCTTGGCCGTTTTGCCGCTGGCAAGTTTGTACTTCTTGTACTGCTTGACCGCAAAGCAATCCGGCTTGCGCTTTTCCAGCCCGGCGAACATATAATCCACCGCGTTCATGTAGTCCTCGTCGTTTTCCTTCACCTCCATGCCGCCGATCATGTCCACCAGCGTATTGATATTCCGGTCCTCCGGGGGTCCCTCAAAGATGATATAGGCGATCAGGGCGCAGTACAGCAGGGTCTCGGCCTTGGTCCAGAATGGATCACTTTCTTTGCCCTCTCCCTTGGTGTTGCTTATCAGGGTGTCCACGAACTTCAAAATGTCCGCCTCGTTGCGTACATAGGCCAGGGGGTTATAGTGCATGGACTTGGAAAAGTCAATGCTGTTGAACACTTTGACCTTGTACCCCTTCTTCCGCTGGAGAAAATAGCCCACTTGGGAGAGAGTGCCGCCCTTGGGGTCCACCACCACATAGGAGGAATGGGCCTGGAGCAACTGGGGCGTCAGCCAGAAACGGGTTTTGCCGCTGCCGGACGAACCGATCACACAGGCGTTGAGGTTGCGGGCGTTGGCCGGATTTTTGGGCCGGGTGTTCATGGTGAGCCGTTCCGTCCCGGTGAGGATCACATTGTTTTCAAACTTGGGATCGACAAAGGGCTCAATGTCTTTGGCTGTGCCCCAGCGGGCCGAGCCGTATTCCTCGTCCCGGCGGTACTTGCTCGCCTTTTTCGCCTTGGCATAGACCACCAGCCGCAGGATCACCGCTCCCACGATCCCCACCAGCCAATCAAAGGGGTGGAGCCCAGGGGCAAAGTCGGCAAAGGCCGGACCAATGGTCCGGCCCAGCCCTATGAGCTTATGGGCGAAGTCCGCGCCCTCGGCCAGCCGGTAGGCTGTACCGATCTTCAAGAACGCCCACAGGAAGAACAGGTAGGGCAGGTTGGGCAGAAGAACCTTCTTGATGTTACCGATCTTCACGCACCGCCTCCTTCACCCGTTCCTGCTCCCGCTGGGGCTGCTGCCGCACATGGGCCTTGGCCTTTTTGAGCTGTTCCAGAATGGGAACACGCCGGGACTTCTCCTTGCCCAACACCCGCTTGGAATACTCCGACATACAGGCGGTGATGGCGTCAGCCTGCTTGCCCTTGAAAAACAACAGATATTTGTCCGGCTCGGTCTGGTAAAAGGCGTAGTCCACATTCCATTTCCGGGCCACCCGGTCAAAGAGTTTCGGAGCGTCCACGGGGATGCTGCTGGTGGCCTCGCCGTGGGCCATAAGCTGCCGCACGGTCTGTCTGCCGTGGGGCGTCTGGTGGGAGCGGTGGGCCTTGCTGATTTTGCGGCCAGCCGCCCGGACGATATAGGCCAGCCCACGGGCGGTCAATTTGGACGCCTTCACAGAAATGGCTATGGTGCGCCGGGAAACATCTTCATCTACCAGTCAAATCCCTCCTTTCCGCCCGTATGGGACAAAGTGTCCCGAAGGTCTATCTGTCATCCCGCCCCGCCTCGGGGACGGGCTTGCTGTACTGGGCGGCCTTGTCGCTCACCTCCTTGTAGGCCGCCATCCGCTCCCGGATCGTAAGCTCCGGCATAGAAAAAACACGGTACTCGTCGGGAATGTCCTCCCGGTCAGAGTAGTGTTCAATGAAACTGCTGTTGTTATCGAACACATACCCATTGCCAGAAAAGCTGCCTCCCTCGTTGATACGGACATCCCGCCCGTAAGCCTCGTAGTCAATATAGTCAATCAGATGCTCCGGGATCGGAATAGCGTCAAACTCCTGGATATACATACGGCCCAGCTCCTCCTCGCTGGTAATGCCGGAATAGAACTCAAAGCAATCCAGGTTTTGGGTCAGATTGATGAGCTCTTTTACGCTGCCGGAATGTTCTCCGGTGTCCAGAACCGCCTCAAACTTCTCCAGATCGTTTTCATCCATTTCAGAGAGCAGAGAGGCCAGATAGTTGAGCTCGTCAATACTTTCGTACTCACCAAAGTTGGCATACAACTCGGGCATATCTCCGTCATAGTCGGTAATAAAGATTTCCTCATACCGCACGCCGTCGATGCCGATACGCTTTAGGAGCGCCTGTACCTCCTCGGTGGTTGTGGGAAATTTCAGATATTCCCCAACCAGCGCGCCCTCATTATATTTTCCCAAATTGGTGATGTACGCCTCAAAGAAAGCCGACATATCAGCGCCGCCCCTGGCCCTTGACAGACAGGATGCCGTCCAGGGTGGTGGCCGTGATCCCCAGGCGTTGGGCCACGGCGATGTCATTTTTCATTTCCTCGGTCACGACATGGCCGCAGACCACCAGCACCCGGCAGCGCCGGAGCAGTTCACGGCTCATGTCGATCCCGTCCTTGTGCTCTTGGGGCACCGGATCGTGAAGGAAAAGCGGGAGAAACAAGGTGGGACAGATAGGTGCATAGCCCGCCTCATAAACGGTCCGGCAGTAGCGGGCCGCCTGTTCTGCGTTCTCCGCTGTGGTCCCGTCCCACTGAGCTGTGATATACGCAAAGGGCCTTTTCAATAAGAATACCTCCACTTCATCAGAATTGGTCAACCCTATCCCCACGCCCTTTCCCTATCCAGGGAAAGGGGGCGGCTCTGGAGGATATACCCCCGCCGCGCCGCTGGAAATAGCGCAGCCAGGGCAGGCTGTAAAGGACAAGCCGCCGAGAACGGCGGGCGTTCCGCCCCTTGACTGCCCGGCCCTGCCCGCGCACGGATAATGGCGGCGACGGGGGATATACACCACCAGAACCATTTTTACATGGGAATCGGGCTCAGAAAGCCTTGGGACAAAATGTCCCGGAGCGGCGTTACTTCTGCCAGACCTCGGGATCGGCAGACACATCCGCCTCATGGTGGTTGGCTGCCTCCAGAATGTCATAGTAGGCCCAATAGTCCTTGGACACATCCGGGAACAGAATCAGTCCACGGGGGTTATCCGCAATATACTCCTGGTCGGCCTCGCGCCCCAGCAGGCGGTTGACAATGGTAACGACCTCGGCGCGGGTAATTTCATCGTCGGCGTGGAAGGTGCCGTCGCCGTAGCCCACTACCCAGCCATACCGGGCGGCGTCCTCAATGTAGCCCGCTGCCCAATGGCCGGGGGACACATCCCAAAAGCCGCCGTATTCCTCCATGATGGCGGGATCGCCGTCGCCATAGGCGTCAAAAAACCGCACCGCCATGGCCGTGAACTCGGCGCGGGTGATGGGCTCTTCCCCGTGAAACAGGCCGTCGGTGTAGCCCACGGCAATGCCGTAGCGGGCCAGATAGGACACATACCCGGCGTACCATGCGTCGGTGGGTACATCCGGGAAAGTGTTTTTTGTGGGGGCGGTAATACGCTCCCCGTTGCGCTGGGCCAGCAGGCGGGCAAAGATGGTGGCCGCCTCGCTCCGGGTCATATCCCGGTCCGGCCCAAAGGTGCCGTCGGTGTAGCCCACCACATAGGCCCCGTGGGTTTCCAGCTCCGCTACCTCGGGAACCGTCAGTTTGCCGTCCTCGTCGGTTTCTCCGGTTGCCTTCTGGTTCAGGTCGCCTTTAACGGTGACGGTCAAACCCTCCTGGGGCTCACGCTCCTGGTCGGTGACAGTGACGGTGATCCGGTTGTCCTCGTCCATGTCGGTGCCGTCCGGCAGGGTGACGGTGATGGTGCCGGTTTTTCCAATAGATACTCCGGCATCCTCGATGGGACGCCCGGTTTCGTGATCCTCCACCTTTACGGTCAGGGTCCAGCGGTCCCCGTCGGCATCCTCCCAGCCCACGGTGCCCTTGCCGTCCTCATTGGTGGTATCAGAGCCGCCGGGGACGGTGAGCTGACCGGCGGTGTCGGTCTTGCCGCTGCTGAAATTGTCGTTGCGGTCCGTGACGGAACTACCCATGTCCGCCACAGGGGACTTGTCCTTCACAAGCTGAACCTGGATGGTGGTCTGGTCGGTATAGTCCAGCAGGCGGCCAGAGGGCAAACGGATGGACAGGGACTCGTCCTCATGGAGCGTGACCGTGGCCCCGGCAACGGGGTTTTTGCTATCCGTGTCGCTGACCGTCACCAGATACCCGCCGACAATGGCCTCACCCTTGCTGTCCGTGGTGGCCTGCTTGTAGATTTTCTCGATTTCCGCAGTTTCCAGGGTTTCACCGCAGACTTCGCATTCCTGATGCTTGCTGCCTTCGCTGTCGGTGGTGGGCTCCTGGTCAATGATCCAGTCGCCGGGCTTGTGTCCGGCGGCGTCGGTGTAGTCACCCTTGTAAGTGTCGCCGCAGCGGGAGCAGATATAGGTAGTGTAGCCCATCTCGGTGCAGGTCGGCTCAGTCACAACGGTTTCATAATCGTGGCCCAGCGCATTTTCGATCACAGCGCCGCACTTGGTACAGAGCTGGGGCGTGGTGCAGGTGGCCGCCTCGCCGGGTACATGGCCCGCTGCCGCGTCACCCTCCAGGCGATGATAGCCGCAACGGACGCAGCGATACTCGATCAGACCTTCGCCGGTGCAGGTGGAGCCGGTGACTTCGGTACCCTCGTCCCAGGAATGGCCCAGAGGATCGGTGTAGTCCGTCACAAAGCTGGAACCGCAGCCCTCGCAGATATGGAGGGTCTTGCCGCCGCCCTCACAGGTGGCCGGGCTTACTTTGGCAACATAGTTGTGGGGCAGGGCCGCCGTAATGTCCTCGATGTGGCGCTCCCCGCAAATGGAACACTCTCGCAGAGTGTAGCCGGGGCTGGTGCAGGTCGCGGGAACAACGGTGGTGGAGAACTCATGCTCTCCTTTGGGGGTAGTGCTTTCCTGGACGGTGCCGCACCGCTCACAGATCTCCAGCACCTTGCCGGGAGCCTCGCAGGTGGCGTCCCGAATCACAACACTCTGGAACGCATGACCCAGGGCAGCCTCATAGTCCCGCTTTTCAATCTTGCCGCAGTCCACACACAGGTAGCGGTCATA
>NZ_NFHA01000007.1:0-142686 GCF_002159225.1 Flavonifractor sp. An91
CATTTTCAGAAACAGCTTTGCGGCGTCAGGGGATGAAAAAAGCGAGGGTGCGTCGGATTTTTTCCAACGCACTCTCGCTCATGTTTGGGGTCAAACTTGGCGGACAAGCCGCCGTTTTTTAGGGGATTAGGTCATTACTTCTCCGCCAGAAGCTTGTTCAGTTCCTCCATAAAGGTGCTGATGTCCTTAAACTGACGGTAGACCGAAGCGAAACGGACATAGGCCACCTCGTCCACCTTTTTCAGCCGCTCCATCACCAATTCGCCAATGCGGGCGGAGGGGATCTCCCGGTCCATGTCGTTTTGCAGGACCTGTTCGATCTCATTGGCCATATCTTCCAGGGTGGCAAAAGCCACCGGCCGTTTTTCACAGGCCCGGATCATGCCGTTGAGCAGCTTGGTCTTGTCAAAGGTCTGACGGCTGCCGTCCTTTTTGATTACCATCAGGGGCAGACTCTCCATGGTCTCATAAGTGGTAAAACGCTTATGGCAGGCCAGACATTCCCGGCGGCGGCGGATGCTGGACCCTTCGTCGGATGGACGGGAGTCCACAACCTTGCTCTCCGGGTGAGCACAAAACGGACATCTCACAGCGGCAGCCCTCCTTTGAAACACAGCTCCAGGCCAGGCCCAGGCAAAATATAGTAGCTTCTGTCGTGTTATTATACCATACTTTGTTGCCCGTTGGTATCCCTGAAATGAGAAAGTTTTTGTATAAATCAGGAAACACCGGGGCAAGCTAGGAACGGTGAAAGCGAGGTGAGCACCATGCAGAACCAGCATAACGAGCAGAAGAAGTCCAGAAACCAGAATCCCGCTCCCCAGGACTGCAAGCATCCCCAGAGCAAGAAGCAGGAGCAGCCCCAGGATAAGACCGGTGATCCCAACCGTCATTGACCCCTTTTTCGTGGGCCGGAATATCCGGCCCACAATTTTTTATTTTTTTCATTTTTCCTCTTGACATTTCTCTGTAGTTTGCTATAATAACATCTGCGCTCACGAGAGCGGCAAACAAATAGCGGGATTGTGTAAGGGTAGCACAGCAGACTCTGACTCTGTATGTGAGGGTTCGAATCCTTCTCCCGCTGCCAAAGCGAGACAACTTCGGTTGTCTCGCTTTTTTCTTTTTCGGTACCTCCCGTCCCCACCCTGCGTATACTGGGCTGTGGGGGGCAAAGGCCCGTCACGATTTTGATTGGGGGTACTTCATCATGTGTTGTAACAACCGGAATCGCTGCTGCCGCTGCTGCTGCGGCGCCTCTGAGAACAACAGGACCACTTCCAGTGACCTGTTCTCCGGCCTGACCCTGTCCGACCTGTCCGGCACCGCCGGCGGCCGTCAGGTCTATCTCACCATCCCGGCTTTCCTGTGGGCTGCCGATCAGGAGGAGGAAGACACCTCCTGCGGCTGCGGCTGCTGTCGCTGCTGCTGAGCCCCACGCCGCCCCCTTCAGGGCGGCTACTTACCCCCAATCCCCGCCCTGCGATCCAATCGCAGGGCGCTTTTTTTGCGCTTTTTTCGTGAATTTGAACAGTTCTGAAGATTATCCTCTGGAGTTTCCAAAAAAAGTCTTGACAAATCACTTCCGCCTGCTAAAATATGCTTAAATTATTTTATTTAAAAATTTTTAAGTAAAATGATTTAACTAAAATTTTTGAATTGTTTTGTGAGGAGCATTACCATGGATTTCGAGAAGATTAAGGATATCATTGTGGAGACCCTGAGCTGCGACGCCGACAAGGTGACCCCCGACGCCCGCCTGGCCGAGGACCTGGAGGCCGATTCCCTGGCTGCCGTGGAGCTGTCCATGGCTCTGGAGGAGGCCTTCGGCGTGACCATCGCCGACGAGGACCTGCCCAACATGAAGACCGTGGGCGACCTGATGAAGTACATCGAGGATCACGCTGAGTAAGAGGAGAAAACGGGCATCGGTGCAAACCGATGCCTTTTTTCCGAAAGGAGCCGCTATGACCAACCAAGAGATTTTTGATCTGATGGCCCGCTTTGACCAGAGCGGCATCACCACCTTCAAGCTGAATACCAAGGACTTTACCCTGGAGCTGGGCAAAGGCGGCAGCGCTGCCGTTCCCGCCGCTCCCGTGGGCGCACCCGCACCTGCCGCTGCTGCGCCCGCCCCGGCGGCTCAGCCCGATGGTCCCTGCATCACCGCCCCCCTGGTGGGTACCTTCTATGCCGCCTCCGCCCCCGACGCCGAGCCCTTCGTCAAGGTGGGCGACAAGGTGAAGAAGGGCCAGACCGTCTGCCTCATGGAGGCCATGAAGATGATGAATGAGGTCCACGCCCCCTGCGACTGCACCATCGAGGCCATTCTTCAGGAGGACGGGGCTCTGGTGTCCTTTGGGGACCCCCTCATTCGTTACCGGGAAGGGTGATTCCATGTTCAAGCGTATTTTGATCGCCAACCGGGGCGAGATCGCCGTCCGGGTGTTCCGGGCCTGCCGGGAGCTGGACATCGAGCCTGTGGTGGTCTACTCCCAGGCCGATTCGGAGGCTCTTCACGTCCAGCTGGCGGAGCGGGCCTACTGCATCGGCCCCGCCCGCTCGGCGGACAGCTACTTAAATGTGGACGCCATCCTCACCGTGGCTCAGGCCACCGGGTGCGACGCCATCCACCCCGGCTACGGCTTCCTGTCGGAAAACGCCGATTTCGCCGACGCCTGTGCCCAGGCGGGCATTGCCTTCATCGGCCCCTCCGGCGATGTGATCCGGGCCATGGGCAACAAGGCCTCCGCCCGCAAGCTGATGGTAGCCGCCGGTGTGCCGGTGGTCCCCGGCTCCGACGGAGCAGTGGACACCGCCGAGGAGGCCAAAGCCCTGGCCGACTCCATCGGCTACCCTGTGCTCATCAAAGCTGCCGCCGGCGGCGGCGGCCGTGGTATGCGCCGGGTGTTTGAGCCCGACCAGCTGATCCCCCTCTTTGAGGAGGCCCGCAGCGAGTCGGTGGCCTGCTTCGGCAGCGGAGAGATGTACCTGGAGAAGCTGATCCTCAACCCCCGGCACATCGAGTTCCAGATCCTGGCCGATTCCCAGGGCCATGTAATCCAGCTTGGGGACCGGGACTGCTCCATCCAGCGGCGCAACCAGAAGCTGCTGGAAGAGTCCCCCTCCAAGGCCCTCACTCCCGAGCTGCGGGAGCGCATGGGCGCCGCCGCCGTGGCCGCCGCCAGGGCCGCCCACTATGAGAACGCCGGCACCATTGAGTTCGTACTGGACCCGGAGGGCAACTTCTACTTCATTGAGATGAACACCCGGATCCAGGTGGAGCACCCGGTCACCGAGCTGGTTACCGGCATGGACCTGGTGCGGGAGCAGATCCGTATTGCCGCCGGTCTCCCCCTGTCCCGCACCCAGGAGGAGGTCACCCTCAACGGCCACGCCATCGAGTGCCGCATCAACGCCGAGGACCCGGCCAACGACTTCCGCCCCTGCCCGGGCAAGATCGATTTCGTGCACCTACCCGGCGGCTGCGGGGTGCGGGTGGACACCGGCCTGTATACCGGCTACACCCTGCCCCCCTACTACGACTCCCTGATGGCAAAGCTCATTGTTCACGCCCCCACCCGGCTGGACGCCATCCGCCGGATGCGCCGGGCCCTGGAGGAGCTCATCATCGAGGGTCCTGCCAACAACGCCGATCTGCTCCATCAGATCATGCACCACCCCGACTTCATCCGGGGCAACTATAACACCGGCTACCTGGAGGCCAACATGGACACCCTGCTGGCCTGGAGCCGCAGCGGAGAGGAGGAACCTAAGGCATGAGCAACGTCTTTGCCCAGCGGCGTCAGAAGCTGCTCTCCCTGAAGGCCCTCCGGGGCAGTTCCCCCGCCCCCGCCCATACCGAGGAGACCTGTCCCGCCTGCGGCGGCACCTTCCGCCGCAAGGATCTGGTGACTGCCCGGTACGTCTGCCCCCTGTGCGGCCATCACTACCCCGTCGGGGCCTATTACCGCCTCAGCCTGGTGCTGGACAAAGGCACCTTCCGGGAGCTGGACGCCAATCTGTCCTCCAACGATCCTCTGTCCTTCCCCGGCTATTCTGCCAAGCTGGATGGGGCCCGCCGCCGTACCGGCATGAACGAGGCGGTGGTCACTGCCACCGGCCGTATCAATGGCCAGAAAGTGGCCATTGGTGCTCTGGACAGCCGGTTCTTCATGGGCAGCATGAGCGCCGCCCTGGGCGAGAAGGTCACCCGGCTGGTGGAGTACGCCGAAAAATATAAGCTGCCCCTCATCCTCTTCTCCGCCAGCGGCGGAGCCCGGATGCAGGAGGGCATTCTGTCCCTGATGCAGATGGCCAAGACCTCCGCCGCTCTGGAGCGGTTCTCCCGCCAGGGCGGGCTGTACATCTCTGTGCTCACCCACCCCACCACCGGCGGGGTCACCGCCAGCTTTGCCAGCCTAGGCGACATCATGCTGGCCGAGCCCGGCGCCCTCATCGGCTTTGCCGGCCCCCGGGTCATTGAACAGACCATCGGCGAGAAGCTGCCCGAGGGCTTCCAGAGCGCCGAGTACCTGCTGGAGCATGGCTTCCTGGACGCCATCGTGCCCCGGGCCCAGCTGCGGGACACCCTGATTCAGCTGCTGAAACTGCACGGGAAAGGAGGGAGCGACCGTGGCAAATAACCTGACCCCCGCCCAGCGGGTGGCGCTGGCCCGCCATCAGGACCGGCCGGGTACTGCCGACTTCATCGCCGCCCTCTTCACTGACTTCTTTGAGCAGCGGGGAGACCGGCTCTGTTCCGACGACGGCAGTATCCTGGGCGGCGTGGCCCTCTTCCACGGCCAGCCGGTCACCGTTATCGGCCACCGGAAGGGCCGCACCCTGGAGGAACACCTGGCCTACCACTTCGGCATGCCCTCCCCCGAGGGCTACCGCAAGGCCCAGCGGCTGATGGAGCAGGCGGAGAAGTTCCGCCGCCCCGTCATCACCTTCATCGACACCCCCGGCGCCTACCCCGGCCTGGAGGCCGAGGCCAGAGGCCAGGGAGAGGCCATCGCCCGCACCCTGGCCCTCTCCTCCGCCCTCACCGTCCCGGTGATCTCTGTGGTCACCGGCGAGGGCGGCAGCGGCGGCGCATTGGCCCTGGGCGTGGGCAACCGCGTGCTCATGCTGGAGAACGCCGTCTACTCCGTCCTCTCCCCCGAGGGCTTTGCCGCCATCCTGTGGAAGGATTCCTCCCGCAGCGACGAGGCCTGCGACGTGATGAAGCTCACCGCCGCCGACCTGCTGGAGCTGGGCGTCATCGATGCCGTGATCCCCGAGCCCACCCAGGGAGCCCATACCGACCTCCATGCCGTCTGCCGCGCCCTGGACGCCGCCCTGGCCAAGGAGCTGGCGGCACTGAACAAGCTGAACGGTCAGGCTCTGGCCACCCAGCGCTACAAAAAATTCCGCTTAATGGGCAGCAAGGCCCTGAGAAAGGAGCGCCCATGAACGGAATCAAACTGCTGAGCACCGGCTCCGCCCTGCCCCGCCGGGCGGTGACCAACGACGATATGTCCAAGATCGTGGACACCAACGACGAGTGGATCGCCACCCGCACCGGTATCCGCAGCCGCTACCACTGCACCGAAGGCGAGAGCCACACCTCCCTGTGTCTGGCCGCCGCCAAACAGGCTCTGGAGCGCTCCGGCATCAGCCCGGAACAGATCGGGGTATGCATCGTGGCTACCCTGTCCCAGGATTTTCTCACCCCTGCCGCCGCCTGCATCCTCCAGCGGGATCTGGGCTTTCCGGAGGACACGGTGTGCTTCGACCTGAACGCCGCCTGCTCCGGCTTTGTGTACGGTCTCCATACAGCGGAATGCCTGTTGGCCGCCTCAGAACGGAAGTACGGCCTCATTGTGGGCGTGGAGGCCCTGAGCCGCATCACCGACTTCACCGACCGCTCCACCTGCGTTCTCTTTGGAGACGGCGCGGGAGCCGCCGTGGTGGAGTGGCGGGCGGACTATCCTTCCCTCTGCGGAGTGCTGGGCTGCCGGGGCAATCAGGAAGCCCTGTACGTCCCCGGGGCCAACTGCGCCGATCCCTCCTACATCCATATGGACGGCAAGGCGGTGTTCCGCTTCGCGGTAGAGGCCCTGCCCCGCTGCGCCAAAGAGGTGCTCAAAAAGGCGGGCCTCACCCTGGAGGACGTGGACCGCTTCGTGTTCCACCAGGCCAACCAGCGCATCATTGACTTTGCGGTGAAGAAGCTGGGAGTAGATCCCGCCAAGTGCACCGGCAACATCGCCCGCACCGGCAACACCTCCGCCGCCAGCGTGCCCCTGCTGCTGGATGAGCTGGTCACCTCCGGTCAGCTGACCTCCGGCCAGAAGGCCCTGTGCGTGGGCTTCGGCGGGGGCCTGACCTGGGCGGGAGCACTGCTGGAACTGGCGTAAAAAAACGGGCGACCACAAGGGTTGCCCCTACGCAAAGTCGCTACCCCGTAGGGGCGGCCTTTATGGCCGTCCGCCATCATACATACCGCTTCCCTCATCCGTCTGGCCTTCGGCCAGCCACCTTCCCCCAGGGGAAGGCTCATAAGGAGTATATTATGAAATTGAATGAACTTCTGGGGATCGAATTCCCCATTATCCAGGGCGGCATGGCCAACGTGGCCACTGGTGCTTTTGCCGCCGCCGTGTCCAATGCCGGCGCGCTGGGCCTCATCGGCTCCGGCGGCATGGACGCCGACGCACTGCGTTGTGAGATCCAGGCCGCCCGTGCTGCCACCAATAAGCCCTTCGGTGTCAATCTGATGCTGATGAATCCTCACATCGAGGACCTGGCCCGCGTGGTGGTGGAGGAGGGCGTCCAGGTGGTGACCACCGGCGCCGGCAACCCCGGCAAGTACGTCCCCGCCTGGAAGGCGGCGGGCATCAAGGTGTTCCCCGTGGTGGCCGCCCCCATCCTGGCCAAGCGGCTGGAGCGGTACGGCATTGACGGCATCATCGCCGAGGGCACCGAGAGCGGCGGCCATGTGGGCGAGATGACCACCATGGCCCTGGTGCCCCAGGTGGTGGACGCGGTGAGCGTGCCTGTCATCGCCGCCGGCGGCATTGCCGACGGCCGCCAGATGGCCGCCGCCTTCGCCCTGGGTGCCTGCGGCGTGCAGATCGGCACCTGCCTGCTGGCCAGTGAGGAGTGCCCCATCCACGACAACTACAAGCAGGCCGTGGTGAAGGCCGGGGCCAACGATACCACCGTCACCGGCCGCACCGGCGGCGCCCCCGTCCGGGTGCTGAAGAACAAGATGGCCCGGGAGTACCTGCGCATGGAGAAGCAGAACCTGCCTCTGGAAGAGATGGAGAAGCTGACCCTGGGTTCCCTCCGCCGGGCGGTGTTTGACGGCGACCTGGACACCGGCAGCTTTATGGCCGGTCAGGTGGCCGGCATGGTAAAGGAGGTCCGTCCCCTGCGGGCCATCTTTGAGGACATGATGAGCGGCTGTCAGGCCGTTGTGAAAGGACTGAACGTATGAGCCTCGCCTTTTTGTACGCCGGACAGGGCAGCCAGCATCCCGGCATGGGGGCCGACCTCTATGAGGCCTACCCTGTATTCAAAGCCGTGCTGGACAGCGCCGATGTGGACTTTGACCTGAAAACCGTCTCCTTCACCGACCCCGACGGGGTGCTGAACCAGACCGAGTATACCCAGCCCTGCATGGTGGCCTTTGCCGCCGGTATGACCGCCATCCTGTATGAGATGGGCATCCGGCCCGATTACGCCGCCGGTCTCAGCCTGGGCGAGTATTCCGCCCTCCAGGCCGCCGGGGTGTTTACCCCCGCCCAGGCCATCTCCCTGGCCGCTTTCCGCGGCAAGGCCATGGCCTCCGCCGCTGCCGGTATCCCCTGCGGCATGACCGCCGTACTGGGTCTGGACCGTGAGAAGCTGCAGCAGGCCTGCGATCAGGCCGCCGACGCGGGCGTGGTGGAGATCGCCAACTACAACTGCCCCGGCCAACTGGTCATCGGCGGTGCCCAGGAGGCGGTGAACAAGGCCGCTTCCATTGCCAAGGAGCTGGGCGCCAAGCGCTGTCTCCCTCTGAAGGTCAGCGGCCCCTTCCACACCTCTCTGCTGGCCCCCGCCGGCGACGCCCTGCGGGAGAAGTTCCAGAGCGTTACTTTTGGCCAGATGGCCTTCCCGGTACTCTTCAACTGCCTGGGCCATGAGATGGGCGAAAACGACACCATCCCCGCTCTGCTGGAGAAGCAGGTCCAGTCCTCCGTCTACATGGAGGACACCATCCGCCGCCTGGAGGCGCTGGGTGTGGACACCATCGTGGAGATCGGCCCGGGCAAGGCCCTCAGCGGCTTTGTGAAAAAGACCGCTCCCTCCATCAAGACCTACGCTGTGGAGACCGTCGCCGACATCGAGGCTCTCTCCGCTGCTTTGAAAGGATAACTGTATGAGCATGAATGGAAAAATCGCCGTAGTCACCGGCGGCAGCCGGGGTATTGGCAAGGCTATCTGCCTGGAGCTGGCCCGCCGGGGGGCCAACGTGGTGTTCTCCTACGCCGGCAACACTGCCGCCGCCGAGGAAACCCTGGCCGCCCTCAAGGAGTTGGGTGTGGAAGCCCGTGCCGTTCAGGGCAGCGTGGCCGACCCCGCCGCCGTGAAGGCCCTGATGGACACCGCCGTGAAAGAGCTGGGCGGCCTCCACATCCTGGTGAACAACGCCGGCATCACCCGGGACAACCTGGCCATGATGCTGAAGGAGGAGGACTTCGACGCGGTCATTGAGACCAACCTGAAGGGGGCCTTCCTGTGCATGAAGGCCGCCGCCCGGCCCATGATGAAGGCCCGCTGGGGCCGCATCATCAACCTCAGCTCCGTGGTGGCCCTCCGGGGCAATCCCGGCCAGATCAACTACTGCGCCAGCAAGGCAGGCGTCATCGGCATGACCAAGTCCCTGGCCAAGGAGCTGGGCGGACGGGGTGTCACCGTCAACGCCATTGCTCCCGGCTACATCGCCACCGACATGACCGCCGCCCTCCCCGACGCCGCCCGGGAGGCCATGCTGTCCACCATCCCCGCCGGCCGGGCCGGCACCCCCGAGGACGTGGCCGCCGCCGTGGCCTTCCTGGCCTCCGATGAGGCGGCTTACATCACCGGACAGGTCCTTTCCGTCGACGGCGGTATGGGTATGTGAGGAGGAACAAGATCAATTATGGAAAAACGCAGAGTCGTCATTACCGGCATGGGGACCGTGAATCCCCTGGGCCACAACGTGGCCGACACCTGGCAGGCCGTCCGTAACGGCGTGTGCGGCATCGCCCCCATCACCCAGTACGACGCCGCCCCTCAGAAGGTCCATCTGGCCGCCGAGGTAAAGGACTGGGACCCCACCTCCGTGCTGGATAAGAAGGAAGTGCGCCACATGGCCCGCTACGCCCAGCTGGCTATGGCCTCCGCCAAGGAGGCGGTGGCCGACAGCGGTCTGGATCTGGAGTCCATCGACCGCACCCGCTGCGGCGTCATCGTCTCCAGCGGCATCGGCGGCATCGGCAACACCGAGGCCGAGCAGACCCGCTGTTCCGAGAAGGGCTTTGACCGGGCCTCCCCCTTCTACATCCCCTCCACCATTGCCAACATGGGCGCTGGTCTCATCGCCATCGCCTTCGGCTTCCAGGGTATGTGTACTTGCCCTGTCACCGCCTGTGCCGGCGGCTCCAACGCCGTGGGCGACGCCTTCCGCCACATCCGGGACGGCTATGCCGAGGTGATGCTGTGCGGCGGCGCCGAGTCCGCCATCACCCCCCTGTCCATCGGCGGCTTCACCACCATGCGGGCCCTCCATGTGGGGGACGACCCCAACCGGGCCTCCATCCCCTTTGACGCCCAGCGCTCCGGCTTCGTTATGGGCGAGGGCGCCGGTATTCTGGTGCTGGAGGAGTATGAGCACGCCAAGGCTCGTGGGGCCAAGGTGTACGCCGAGGTGGTGGGCTACGGCGCCACCTGCGACGCCTACCACATGACCGCCCCCGCTCCCCACGGGGAGGGCGGCGCCCGGGCCATGGCCCAGGCTCTGTCCGACGGCGGCGTGGCCCCCGAGCAGGTGGGCTACATCAACGCCCACGGCACCTCCACCCCCCTGAACGACTCCGGTGAGACCGACGCCATCAAGGCGGTGTTCGGCGACCACGCCTACCAGCTGGCGGTCAGCTCCACCAAGTCCATGACCGGCCATATGCTGGGGGCCGCCGGCGCGGTGGAGGCCATCTTCTCCGCCCTCACCCTGAAGGAGGGCTACCTGCCCGCCACCATCAACTATCAGGAGGCCGATCCGGCCTGCGACCTGGACTATGTGCCCAACCAGGGCCGGAATGCCGACGTACAGTACGCCCTGTCCAACTCCCTGGGCTTCGGCGGTCACAACGCCTGCGTGCTGTTCAAGAAGTGGGAGGGTTAAGCCATGGAACTCAACTCCAATCAGATCGCTGAGATCCTGCCCCACCGCTACCCCTTCGCCCTGGTGGACCGCATCGTGGACGGCGAGGCGGGCAAGTGGGCCAAGGGCATCAAGTGCGTCAGCGTCAACGAGCCCTTCTTCCAGGGCCACTTTCCCCAGTACCACGTCATGCCCGGCGTCCTCATTCTGGAGGCCCTGGCCCAGGTAGGCGCGGTGGCCCTGCTGTCCCTGCCGGAGAACCGGGGCAAGATCGCCTTCTTCGGCGGCATCAAGAACGCCCGGTTCCGCCGCCAGGTGACCCCCGGCGACGTGCTGGAGCTGGAATGTACCCTCACCAAGCAGAAAGGGCCGGTGGGCATCGGGGAGGCCAAGGCCACCGTCAACGGACTGGTGGCGGCCACGGCGGAGCTCACCTTTGCCCTGGGTAAGGATTCCTGATTGCCCTCCCCTCCGCCGTTTGTTATAATAAGAAAAAGATCAAAAATGCGGAGGCGCGGGTATGCTGGAAGAGAAATTTGAAATAGTGTATACGAAATTTAAACTTCACTTTTATCAGGAGATCTTCGAGCGGTTCCAGAATCGGGAGGCCAGCCTGACCACGGTGGAGACCTTCGCCATGGAGACCATCCAGGCCCTGGGGTCCCCCACCATCAACGAGTTTGCCTCCTTCATGCGGATCTCGCCGCCCAACGCGGCTTATAAGATCAACAGTCTCATCCGCAAGGGCTATGTCCAGAAGATCCAGTCGGAGCATGACAAGCGGGAGTACCACCTGCAGGTGACCCAGAAGTACAAAGAGTACTACAACATCAGCAACGACTATGTCCATGTGGTCACCGAGCGGATGAGAGAGCGGTTCACCCCCGACGAGTGCGCCAAGCTGGAGGAGATGCTCTCCATCATCAGCAAGGAGCTGATGCCGGAGGTCCGGCTGGGCTCCGCCGAAGCCTGACACAGTATAAAGAGGACGCGCTGCATGGCAGCGCGTCCTCTTTTTCATTCGATATCCAGCTCCGGGGGCACGTCGATCTCATCGGACACATATTTGCCGTTCTTTTTCCGCTGCCGGACACACTCGGTAAGCAGGTACTCGATCTGTCCGTTTACCGAGCGGAAATCGTCCTCCGCCCAGGCCGCAATGGCGGCATACAGCTTGGGGGACAGGCGCAGAGGCACCTGCTTCTTGCCGTCGCCCGCCATATCAGTACAGGCTGCCGGAGTTGACCACCGGCTGGGCGTCCCGGTTGCCGCAGAGTACCACCAGCAGGTTGGACACCATGGCGGCCTTCCGCTCCTCGTCCAGTTCCACCACCTGCTTCTCGCTGAGCCGCTCCAGAGCCATCTCCACCATGCCCACGGCCCCGTCCACGATCATCTTCCGGGCATCGATGATGGCGGATGCCTGCTGCCGCTGTAGCATCACCGCGGCGATCTCGGGGGCATAGGCCAGGTAGGTGATGCGGGCCTCGATGATCTCCAGTCCGGCCTGAGCCACCTTGCTCTGGATCTCATCCTTGATGCGGGAGGCCACCACCTCGCTGGAGCCCCGCAGGCTGCCCTCGTCGGCAATGCCGTCGCCGGTGGTGTCCACGTTGGGGGCCACGTCATAGGGGTAGATACGCACAATGTTCCGCAGGGCGCTGTCACACTGGAGGGACAGGTACTCTTTGTAGTTGTCCACGTCGAATACCGCCTTGGCGGTGTCCACCACTCGCCACATGACGGCGATGCCGATCTCCACCGGGTTGCCCAGGCAGTCGTTGATCTTCTGGCGGTTGTTGTTCAGGGTCATGATCTTCAGGGAGATTTTCTTGCCGGCCGACTGGGCCTCCGCCTTCTTCTCCGCCTTGCTGCCGCCGTCCACGTCGCCGCTCTGGTTCAGCTTGGTCTGGGCCGCCGGGTTCACCCCGGAACAGAAGGGGTTGACGTAGTAGAAGCCTTCCCCTTTCAGGGTGCCGATGTACTTGCCGAACAGGGTGAGCACCAGGGCCTCCTGGGGCTTGAGCACCTTCAGGCCGCACAGAAGAATCCAGCCCAGGCAGGCCCAGACGATGCTCACAATCAGGATGGCTGCCGTTCCTACATCCATGCCGCCGGTCTCATCCCGGACGGCGGCCCACACGATGCCCACCACCGCCAGCGCATACAGCGCCAGAATGAGCAGCAGCATGGGCATCCCTTTTTTCTTGCCGGTTAAAATCTTCTCTTCCATAAGAACGCCTCCCGTTCTCTTTTTGATATCAAAATAATATCACTCAAATATCAGTTTGTCAAGAGCTGCGCAAAAAAGAGCGTGCCGTTTTTTGGCACGCTCTTTTCCTGTTATTCAGCTGCGACCACCCGAACCACGGCGTCCACCCCCAGGGTGCCGCTGTAGTACACGGCAAAGGTATCGCTGTAGGCCCGGGCCTGGGACAGGGTGACCCACCGCTCGGTATCGCTGTTATAGCCCTGGGCGGTGTCGCTGATGGGCACCCGCACCCCGTCGATCACCACCGCATCCAGGCTGTCAAAGGCACTCTGGTCTACACCCTCCGCCTCACTAAGGGTGACAACGGACACCGCCTTTCCCTCGGAAGATACCGCGATGCCTCCCATGTCTCCGGTACGCCCGGACTGGCCGGTGATATACTCCTGGGTGGTACCTCTGCCGTTCTCCACCGAAACGGTACGGTTGGTGTAGGTCATGGTGCCGCTGCCCTCCGTCCTGCTGCCCATAGTGAGCAGGCCATAGGTGTAGGCATTCCCCGTCACGTCATCCAGCAGCAGCACGCTGACAAGGCCATTGCTGTCGGTGGCGTAGAAATCAATGTCAGAGGCCTTCACAGTGGCACTCTGGATGTCCTCCAGGTCGATCTCCGTGACCACGCTGGTCCCAGCCCGCTCGTAGATCCGCACGTTATCTGCCAGAGGGATGGAGCCCAGGGTTTTTTCCGACACATTGAGATCCAGGCTGCTGCCGCCGGACACCTGGGACACCGACAGCTTACCCACACCGCTGGAGGTGACCTTCACCAGGTCCCCCGCACCGGCGGAACCACTGACCGTACCCTTGGCGGTGAGACCGCAGGTCAGCTCCACCTGTCCCTCCCCCAGGACCCCGTACAGGGTAGTCTGCCCACCCGCGGCGGCGGAGATCACCGCACCGCCCCCGTCCAGGGTAACGGTAATCTTATCCCCCACCGAACAGCCGCTCAGGCTGTCCACAGCGCTCTCCTCCACCTCCAATTCCATCCCCAGTATGGTAATGGTATCAGGTGTGGAGGTGTTGGGACTGGCAGATTCATAGTACCCTGTGAGGGTAACGCCCTCATAGCCGTTTCCTTCAGTGGCCGCCACCAGTTCCAGATTACCCGACTGGTTGTAGTAGAGGGTCAGCTGGGGACAGCCAGCCAGATCGTACCAGCAATTTTCAAAGGTGGTCAGGGTATCTCCCATCACCACTGCCGTGCTGCCGCTGACGGTATAGCTGCCGTTGATGCGGTTGGCGGTAACACTCTCCGGGTTGAGCGTATAGCGCGCCGTGCCGTCGGGCAAAAAGCCAGTCACCCGTCCGTTTTGATCCAGCAGCAGAGTGCCCCGGCTGCCTGTCAGTCCATCCAGCTCCGCCGCCGGTTCATACCAGGACAGGTTCTGGTTGGCGTACACCTCCACCATGCCCTCGCTCCCGTCGCCGCTCTCAGCGTCGGTGTCCAGCAGAACGGCGTTTTCCACCTTGGAGGCGCACAGGTTGTCAATGTAGTCCTTTCCGGTGCTGTCGCTCTGGCCCAGCAGGGCGTAGAGCATCAGGGCCGCCTCACCCCGGGTCAGGGCGTGGTCCGGGTCACCGGACACCCCCTCCAGCAGCCCCAGCTGCTCTCCCAGAGCCATGTAGTCCTCCGGCCAGAAGGGGCCCACGTCCTCGGCGGTGTACCCCAGCAGCCGCAGGGCCACCGTCACCGCCTGGCCCACCGTCACCGGGTCGTCGGGGCCGAAAGTGCCGTTGCCGTAGCCGGATACCAGGCCCTCCTCACAGGCCAGATTGATGTAGGGAGCCGCCCAGTGGCTTCCTGCTACATCGGAAAAGAGGGTGCGGTAGGCGCTGCTCGTCACCTAGTCCCCGTGGCCCTCGGCCAGCACCGCCAGCTTGCAGAACTGGGCACGGGTCAGCCCCTGATCCGGGTAGTAGTTGCCGCCGGAGCCGCCGGAGATGATGCCCAGGCCGGACAGCACCTCCACCGCCAGGGCGGTGTCGGCGTCGCTCACGTCGGGAAAGGAGGCCGCCCCGGCGTAGCCGGTCAGCCCCAGACACAGCCCCGCCGCGGTCAGCAGGGACAAGAGTTTGCGTTTCATTGGAATCTCCTCCTTCTGTTCAATCCGCCCGGAGGGCGTCCACCGGCTGGAGGTTGGAGGCCTTCACCGCCGGGTAGATGCCGAACACAATACCGATGACCACCGAGAAGGCAAAGGCCCCCGCCGTCACCAGACTGTCCGGGAGGAGGATCAGGTCGTACATGGCCTTGCCCAGGATCAGGCTCAGGCCGTAACCCAGCAATATGCCGATGACCCCGCCCATGCCGCTGAGGATGGCGGCCTCCACCAGGAACTGGCCGATGATCTCCCCCCGGGGAGCGCCGATGGACTTTTTAATGCCGATCTCCCGGGTACGCTCGGTGACGGTGACCAGCATGATGTTCATGATGCCGATGCCGCCCACCAGCAGGGCGATACCGGCAATGCCGCCCAGCACCACGCTCATGGAGGTCATCTCCTCGGTGGACTCGGTCATGGCGGCGTTGCCGTTTTCCAGATCATATTCTCCCACGGTGGAGGATACCGTATCGGCCAGAAAGACCTCCAGGTCCGCCATGACGGCGTCCATGTTGTCCGATTTATCCACCTTCACCGTAAAAGAGGTGAGATCATCGCTCTGGAGGATGGCCCGATCCAGGGAGTAAGGGATCACCGCCATATCGTCCATGGACCCCTCGGTGCCCCCGTCCTTCTGGTAGTAAGTACCCACCACGGTAAAGGGCTCGCCCCCCAGATACACCGTCTCCCCAATGGGGTCGGCGTACTGGAACAGGCTGTCCGCCACGTAGGACCCCAGCACGCATACCCGGTTGCGCTGTTCAATGTCAAAGGCATTGATGTCCCGGCCGCTCTCCAGGGTATAGTTATTGCACACGGCGTACTCATCGCTGCCCAGATATACGGTACTGCTGTCCAGGGTAGTGGTGCGGTATTTCATAGGCAGTGAGGTGGACACGTCGGGGCTCACCCCTTCTACCGTGTCGCTCAGCTCCTGGTCGCAGTAGTCGTACAGGGCGCTCATCACGTCCACGCTGCGGCTGGTGTCGTACCAGGTCACAGTGACATTGACCTTGTTGACGCCCAGCTTCTCATAGTAGGCGGTGATGTCGGCGTTGTAGCCCGACACCAGAGCCACCAGCACCAGCACGGCGGTGACGCCGATGATGATGCCCAGCATGGTGAGGAAGGAGCGCCCCTTCTTCTCCCGGATGGACTCCAGGGCCATACCCAGTGCGTTCACGGCGCCACCCGCCTTGCCGGCACATCCAGGTCCACCAACACTCCGTCCCACAGGCTGTCGTGGACGATCTTCCCGTCCTTCACCCGCACCGTCCGGTCGGCCTGGGCGGCAATGCCGTTGTCGTGGGTAATGAGGATCACGGTGGTACCCGTCCGGTTCATTTCCCGCATAAGGGCCAGCACCTGGGCGCCGGTTTTGGAGTCCAGGGCGCCTGTGGGCTCGTCGGCCATCAGGACCGGAGACCGGGCGGCAATAGCCCGGGCAATGGCCACCCGCTGCTGCTGGCCGCCGGAGAGCTGGCCGGGCCGGTAGTCCGCCTTGGCCGCAATCTCCACCCGCTCCAGGGCCTCCATAGCCCGCGCCTTCCTCTGGGCCAGGGGCACCTTCTGGTAGAGCATGGGCAGCGCCACATTCTGCCACACGCTGAGGGAGGGGATCAGGTTGTAGCCCTGAAAGATGAAGGCGATCTTTCGGGAGCGGATGAGCTCCAGCTCCCGCCGCCCACGCTGGCTGATGAGGATGCTGTCCAGATAGTACTCTCCCCGGGTGGGCACATCCAGGCAGCCCAGAATGTTCATCATGGTGGACTTGCCCGAGCCGGAGGTACCGATGATGGCCACAAACTCTCCCTGGTTGATCTCCAGCGTCACGCCGTCCAGGGCGTTGACCTGGTTTTCCCTGCCCTCGCCGTAGATCTTATACACATTGTCCAGTCGGATCAAACTCATTTCGCCACCTCCTAGCCCATGGGGCCGCCGCTCATACCGCCGCCCATATTACCGCCGGGCATCCCGCCGCCGAAGTCGGGCATCCCGCCGCCGAAGTCGGGCATCTCGCCGCCGAAATCGGGCATCCCCTGGCCGCCCTGCTCCTCACCGCTCTGGCTGGTGGTATCGCCGCCGGAGGGGGCCGTCTGCTGATAACGGGTGAATACCTCCACCCCCTCCTCCACGCCGGAGAGGATGCGGACATACTGGCTGTTGGACACCCCGGTCTCCACCGGCACGGCATAGAAGCCGTCGGGCACCACGCCGTCCTCCAGGTCCACCGCGTTGTCCGGCCGGGTATCCGCCTTCACAAAGAGGCAGGTGCCCTCGCTGGTGCTCTTCAGCGCCGCGATGGGGGCCAGCACGCCCTCCGACTCGTCACCCACGGTGATGGTGTAGGATACATTGACGCCGGCGGACAGGGCCCCTTCGCTGGGAATGGTAATGGTGATGGGGAAGTAGGCCACGCCGTTGGTATTAGTGGCCTCATAGCTGATGGCGGTCACTGTTCCGGTGTAGTGGGTATCGCTTTCCGCCCCGGACTGGGTGATGTCCACCTCCATGCCCATGGTGATGCTGTCAATGTCCAGCTCGTCGATGTTGGCAGTGATGGTCATGGAGTCCAGGTTGTAGAGGGTCACTGCGGTCTGCCCCGCCTGCCGGGGAGCCTCCCCCTCCTGCACCCCCACCATGATGATCTTCCCGTCGATCTCCGCTGTCACCTGGTAGTCGGAGCGCTTTTCCTCCGCTTCGGTGATCTTCTCCTGGGTCTGGGTGATTTTTTCCTGGGTCTGGGTAATGCTCCGCTGGGTGGTCTCCACCTGGTCCTCCAGATCGGAGCCATCAATGATAAAGAGGGCAGCCCCGGCGGCCACTGTCTCATAGTCGTCCACGTTGACCGCCGTCAGCTTGCCGCTCTCAGTGGCGGTGATGTCCTCGCTGGCATAGGGCTCCAGCGTGCCCTCCACAGCGGGGTAGAGTTTCTCCCCGCTGCCGGTCAGCAGGTAGCCCGCGCCGGTCATACCCTCACTGAGGGCCCCCGGATTATCCACCGTCACCGTCACTGCAAAGCAGCGGGTACCCTCGGCGGTGACCCGGTCCACCTTCTTGATCTCGGTGACCGTGCCGTCCAGGGTAGTCATGAGGCTGGCAATGGATACCCCCGCCTTCATGCCCACATAGATCTGGTCCTCATAGGCATAGCTGAAATACTGGGTGAGGGTCATCTTGCTGTCGTCCACCAGGGTGGCTAGTTTTGTACCCGATCCCACACTGTCCCCCGCCCGGACGGTCACATCGGTGATTCTTCCGGAGAAGGGTGCGGTCACAGTCAGGTCAGCCAGCCGCTCATTCAATTCAGACAGCTGATCGGAGGCGTCAGACAGGGTATTCTCCAGCTCGGTCAGTTCGTCCTGATAGCCCTCGATCTCCTCATCCAACTCAGAGTCGTCCTGGGTATAGAGCAGGTCTCCCGCCGCCACTGTATCACCGGCGGACACATAGACCCCAGTGATCTCCGCCGTGGAGGCTGTGGTATAAGTAACGCTGTCCGCCGGCATGGTGGTACCTGTTCCTTCAATGACCGTGGACAGGCTGCCATAGGTGGTGGTCTCGGTCAGGGCCGTCTGAGTTTCATTCTGAAAGAAAAGGGTCTTGATGCCAAAACCGCCGCCTACCACAACGGCTGCCGCCACAACCAGGGCCACGGCTCGCTTGATGGGAAACTTACGCCGGGCCTTCTTTGGGACCTGTGGGGTCTCCTGGGGCATGATTTCTGCACATTCCATGGTGGGTCCTCCCGTCTGTTCCGGATTCTGGGTCAGTATAATTTGTCAATCTGAAATTACCCTGAAAAATCCAGCGCTGGAATTGTTAACACTCTGTAAATCCTTTTTTCTTTCCATTTTTCTATAATATTTTCAGATAAATTTCAGGATGGAACAGTATCCTTGGCTCAGCAAATACGCATACCAAACAGGAAAGGATCTTACCTATGAGAGTTTTGATTGTGGAAGATGAGCGCCGGCTGGCGGAGGCCCTGGGCCAGATCATGGCGGAGCAGCGCTATCAGACGGATGTGGTATATGACGGGGCCGACGGGCTGGACTATGCCCTGACGGAGCAATACGACGTGATCGTGCTGGACGTGATGCTGCCCAAGCTGGACGGCTTTGAGGTAGCCAGCCGCCTGCGGCACGCCCATGTGTCCACCCCCATCCTCATGCTCACCGCCCGGGATGAGATGCCCGACAAGATCGCCGGTCTGGACCACGGTGCTGACGACTACATGACCAAGCCCTTTGATATCGGGGAGCTGCTGGCCCGTGTGCGGGCCCTCACCCGGCGGCAGGGGGAGGTCATCGGCGAGCAGCTCACCGCCGGGGACCTGACCCTGGAGCTGTCCACCCGCTGTCTGCGGCAGGGGGACAAGTCGGTGCGTCTGGGCTTTAAGGAGTTTGATGTACTGCGGCAGCTGATGGTCCATCCCCGGGCCGTAGTACCCAAGGAGGATATCATCGCCCGGGTCTGGGGGCTGGATTCCGATGCGGAGGACAACAATGTGGAGGTATATATCTCCTTTCTGCGCAAAAAGCTCACGTTTCTGGAATCCAATGTGAGTATCGGCACCGTTCGGAAGGTGGGCTATTATCTGGAGGTGCCCGTCTCATGATCCGGCGGCTGCGGTGGAAGTTTATCCTCATCAACCTGTTGCTGGTGGGGCTGGTTTTAACGGTGGTCTTTGCCCTGTTGCTCTCCTCCAACGCCCGGAGGCTGGCTGATCAGGGAACCGCCGCCCTCCATATGGCGCTGAACCGGGACGCCGACGAGATGCCCCCTCGGTTTGAGATCGGCGCGCCGCCGGAGCAGGACGGCATGGACCGGGACCGCAATGCCTCCATGGTGCCCGTTTTTTCCGTTACTATGGAGGATGGACAGGTCACCTCCATCAACGACGGCGGCCATGTGGATGTATCGGAGGAGACCGCCGCCCAGGCCGCTCAGGAGGCCATGGACTCGGAACAGGACAGTGGCGTGCTGGCCGATCTGGGCCTGCGCTTTTTGATGGAGGAGATGCCTGACGGCACCATCCGTATCGCCTTCGCCGACCTGTCCTGGGAACGCAGTACCCTGCGCAACCTCTTTCTCACCTGCCTGCTGATCTGGCTGCTGGCCATGGCCGCCTTTTTCTTTGTCAGTCTGTTTCTGGCCTCCCTGGCCCTCCGGCCGGTGGAAAAGGCCTGGAAACAGCAGAGGCAATTTGTGGCCGACGCCTCCCATGAGCTGAAAACACCGCTGACCGTAATTCTGGCCAATACCGGGATCGTTCTGGCCCATCCGTCGGACACGGTGAAAAGCCAGTCCAAGTGGCTCAGCTACACCCAGGAGGAGGCCCGCCAGATGAAGGGGCTGGTGGAGGACCTGCTCTTTTTGGCCAAATCGGACAGCGCCCGGCTGCCTACCCATCCCACCCAGGTGGATCTGAGCCAGCTGGTTCAGGGCTGCCTGCTCCCCTTTGAACCGGTGGCCTTTGAGGCGGGGGTGGCCCTGGAGTCCCACATCGACCCAGAGCTGACACTCACCGGGGATGAGGGGCAGCTGCGGCGGCTGGTACGTATTTTGCTGGACAATGCGGTGAAATACGCCGGTCCACCCAACCCGGAGGTCCGGATTACGCTGACCCGCCAGCAGGACAAGCTGCGCCTCAGCGTCCACAACACCGGCGCTCCCATTCCGGCGGAACACTTGCCTCACCTGTTTGAGCGGTTCTACCGGGCGGATGCCGCCCGGGACCGAGCTCAGGGTGGCTACGGTCTGGGGCTGGCCATCGCCAAGAGCATTACCGAAACCCATCGGGGCAGGATCTCCGTGACCAGCACCCCGGACAGCGGCACCACCTTTACCGTCCTGCTGCCCCGGCGGTAGGCTTGTATTTTCATTCTGTTTCCCGTATACTGGTGTCAATACGTGTGCGAGGTGGATTATGGATCTCTGCAACAGCAATGACATCAAGGCCCTGTTGGGCCGCCACGGTTTTCGTTTTTCCAAAAGCATGGGCCAGAATTTTCTCATTCAGGGCTGGGTGCCCCAGGACATTGCCGACGCCTCTGGCGCCGACGAGACCTGCGGCGCTCTGGAGATCGGACCGGGCATCGGTCCTCTCACCGTTCAGCTGGCCCGCCGGGCAGGCAGGGTAGCTGCCATTGAGTTGGACCGGGATCTGCTGCCCATTCTGGCGGAGACCCTCTCTCCCTTTGACAATGTGACTGTCATCCCCGGGGACGCCATGAAACTGGATCTGGCCGCCCTGGCTGCGGAACAGTTTCCCGGCCTCACCCCGGTGGCCTGCGCCAACCTGCCCTATAACATCACCACCCCCGTCATCACCGCCCTCATTGAGGCAGGCTGCTTTGCCTCCATCACGGTGATGATCCAGCGGGAGGTGGCCAAACGGATCTGCGCCGGGCCGGGTACGAGTGATTACGGCGCCTTCTCCCTGTTCTGTCAGTATTACACCACGCCGGAATACCTCTTTGAAGTGCCCCCGGAGTGCTTCCTGCCCGCCCCCAAGGTGACCTCGGCGGTAATCCGCATGGTGCCTCGGGCGGAGCCGGCCCAGACCCTGGTGGAGGACGCCTTCTTCTTCCGGGTGGTGCGCGCCTCCTTTGCCCAGCGCCGCAAGGCCCTGCTCAACGGCCTGTCTGCCGCCTTCGGCGACAAGCTGGGCAAGGATCAGCTGCGGCAGGCCATTGCCGACGCCG
This sequence comes from Flavonifractor sp. An91, assembly GCF_002159225.1. Classification (NCBI taxonomy): domain Bacteria; kingdom Bacillati; phylum Bacillota; class Clostridia; order Eubacteriales; family Oscillospiraceae; genus Flavonifractor; species Flavonifractor sp. An91. Next base: position 21,478 of record NZ_NFHA01000007.1, read on the forward strand.
GACTGCCTGAGGGGGTCCGCGGCGAGCGGCTGGGCATCCAAGAGTTTGCCCTTCTGGCCCGTGCGCTTCGGGCGCTTGGAGCTTGAAGTTCCTGGTACTTCAAAAGGCAGATTGAAACTGCCGGGAAAGAAAATTGCAAAATCGCCTGGCACAGGGGAATTGACATTGTGCCCAAATCTGTGTATGATTATCCCATGGGATTTGTAACTTCCGGGGCTTGTCCGCCCCGCCGGAGCCCCAGAGAGATCAATACGGGAAAGAGGTCATGCATTATGGCAAACATTGATTTGAATCAATACGGCATCACCGGCGTCACCGAGATCCTCCACAACCCCTCCTATGAGGTCCTGTTCCAGGAAGAGACCAGGCCTGAGCTGGAGGGCTATGATAAGGGCCAGGTCACGGATCTGGGCGCCGTTAACGTCATGACCGGCATCTATACCGGCCGTTCTCCTAAAGATAAGTTCATCGTTATGGACGACACCTCCAGAGACACCGTGTGGTGGACCTCCGATGAATTCAAGAATGACAACAAGCCCGCTTCTCAGCAGGCTTGGGATACCTGCAAGCAGCTGGCCATTCAGGAGCTGTCCAATAAGAAGCTATATGTTATGGACGTGTTCTGCGGCGCCAACGCTGATACCCGTATGGCCATCCGCTTCATCATGGAAGTGGCCTGGCAGGCTCACTTTGTGAAAAATATGTTCATCCAGCCCACCGAGGAGGAGCTGGAACACTTCCAGCCCGACTTTATCTCCTACAATGCCTCCAAGGCCAAGGTGGAAAACTACAAGGAACTGGGTCTCAACTCTGAGACTGCCGCCATCTTCAATCTCACCTCCCGGGAGCAGGTTATCCTGAATACCTGGTACGGCGGCGAGATGAAGAAGGGTATGTTCTCCATGATGAACTACTTCCTGCCCCTGAAGGGTATGGCCTCCATGCACTGCTCCGCCAACACCGACATGAATGGCGAGAACACCGCCCTGTTCTTCGGCCTGTCCGGCACCGGCAAGACCACCCTGTCCACCGATCCCAAGCGCCTGCTCATCGGCGACGACGAGCACGGCTGGGATGATAACGGCATTTTCAACTTCGAGGGCGGCTGCTACGCCAAGGTCATCAACCTGGATAAGGAGTCCGAGCCCGATATCTACAATGCCATTAAGCGCAACGCTCTGCTGGAGAACGTCACTGTGGACGAGAACGGCCACTGTGACTTCAATGACGACTCCGTCACCGAGAACACCCGTGTCTCCTATCCCATTGACCACATTGAGAAGATCGTCCGGCCCGTATCCGCCGGTCCCGACGCCAAGAACGTGATCTTCCTGTCCGCCGACGCCTTCGGCGTGCTGCCTCCTGTGTCCATCCTGACCCCGGAGCAGACCGAGTACTACTTCCTGTCCGGCTTCACCTCCAAGCTGGCCGGCACCGAGCGCGGCATCACCGAACCCACCCCCACCTTCTCCGCCTGCTTCGGCCAGGCCTTTCTGGAGCTCCATCCCACCAAGTACGGCGAGGAACTGGTGAAGAAGATGGCCAAGTCGGGCGCCAAGGCCTACCTGGTAAACACCGGCTGGAACGGCACCGGCAAGCGGATCTCCATCAAGGATACCCGTGGTATCATTGACGCCATCCTGGACGGCTCCATTCTGAAGGCGGAGACCAAGACCATCCCCTACTTCAATCTGGCTGTCCCCACCGCCCTGCCCGGCGTGGATACCAACATTCTGGACCCCCGCAACACCTACGCCGATCCCACTGAGTGGGACACCAAGGCCAAGGATCTGGCCGCCCGCTTCGTGAAGAACTTCGCCAAGTACACCACCAACGATGCCGGCAAGGCTCTGGTAGCCGCCGGTCCCAAGGTAGACTGAGTTATTTACATACATCCTTTCGCCGTCCCCGGTGCGTTTTACGCACCGGGGACTGTTTCTGGTGCGCAGGCCTCCCTTCTCCCGCATAGCATGGGGAAAAGGAGGTTATTTTTATGCCCATTATCTACCTCTCCCCCTCCACCCAGGAGAACAACCTGTACGTCAACGGCGGCACGGAAGAGGAGTGGATGAATCGTCTGGCAGACGCTATGGAGCCCTACCTCACCGCTGCCGGCATCCGTTTTTCCCGCAACACCCCGGACATGACCGCCCTGTCCTCTATCCGGGCCTCCAACGCCGGGAACTACAATCTCCACCTGGCTCTCCACTCCAACGCCGCACCGGAAGAGCAATACGGTCAGGCCCGGGGTATCGTGGTTTTCTATTATCCCAGCTCCACAGAGGGCAAGCGGGCCGCCCAGCTCATTGCCAATGGCCTGAAAACCATCTACCCCCTGCCCAATAAGGTTCGGGCCGAGTCTACCACCTCCATCGGCGAGGTACGGCGGGTGCGTGCCCCCTCGGTGTTCCTGGAGCTGGGCTATCACGATAACCCGGACGACGCCGCCTGGGTGCAGAACAACCTGGACACCATTGCCCGCAATATCGTCCTCTCCCTGACGGAGTATTTTGGTCTGCCCTTCCTGGAGCCTCAGTCCCCCCGTCCCGCCGTTGTGGACGTCTCCTGGGGCTATCTGAATATCCGCGATAAACCCTCCACCACCGCCGCTGTGCTGGCCAGGGCCTATGACGGTACCCGCCTTACCATCCTCAACCAATGTGAGGACTGGTATGTGGTCCGACTGGACGGCATGGTGGGCTGGGCCAACAGCCAATTTATCACACTGCTGTAACATACTCATGCGTTCATAATTCGTTCACAATAAGTTCCGAAACGGTTCACCACTTCGGTGCGGAATCTGGTATCATAGAGATTGTCAGGATACCAGAGATAACAATGACATTACTCCTCCTCTCTTCTCTCTCTCTTTTCAACGCACTACCCACTGTCCCACCGCAGGGCGGCAATCGCTCCCTGCGGTGGGGACAGACCAAAATTTCCGCGTCTCTGTTTCAGAGGCGCGTTTTTTGATGCCCGCTGTATCCTTTTTTCTCCTGCCGGCTATACTAGCTATGCAGACTAACCGGCAGGAGGTGATAGAATGGCGTATATCGATCCGGCAATCCGGCCCCAGTTTGACTCCATGCCGCCCCACCTTCGGGAGCATATTCTCAACATGGGGGTGCGGCTGGAAACCATGGCAGATCTGATGGGCTGTCTGGAGCGCATTATCGCGGAAGAGGGGCATAAATAGGCCCTCTGAAATTTTTTGAAAAATTTTTAAAAAAGTCTTGCATTCTGTCTAAAGCTGTGCTAATATAATTAAGCTTTCAGCGAGAGAGAGAAACACCTCAGTTGATATGCGGCTGTAGCTCAGTTGGATAGAGTGTTTGGCTACGAACCAAAAGGTCGGGGGTTCGAATCCCTTCAGCCGTACCAAAAGAGACACGCAAAAGCGTGTCTCTTTTGTTTTTTTGCTTTTTATCCAGCAGTCAATTTTTTCTCTTTATTTTTTAAATCAGGGGTTGACATACCATCCCCTCTGTGGTATTCTATTTAGGCACTCAGAAAACGCGAGACTGGAGCCCTCCACGCCGGAGTGGCGGAATTGGCAGACGCCCGGGACTTAAAATCCCGTGGGAGTAATCCCGTGCCGGTTCGACCCCGGTCTCCGGCACCATATCGCGGGGTAGAGCAGTTTGGTAGCTCGTCGGGCTCATAACCCGGAGGTCGGAGGTTCAAATCCTCCCCCCGCAACCAGAAAAAACACCTGATTCCACGAGAATCAGGTGTTTTTTATTACTTTTCTGCCATTTTCAAAAATAAGGCGTGTCGAGAAATTCAACTTTAATTCAACTCGCCTCTCAAATTCAAGCCTTTTTCAAAAAGATGCTGGACAGAATGTCGGCATTGCGCTGGTCGGCCTCCTCCATTACATGGGCGTAAATATTGGCCGTGGTGCTGACCTGGGCATGACCCAGCCGTTTGGAAATGCTCACACTGTCCACCCCATTGAAGTACAGCATAGAGGCCATTGTATGCCGGAAAGCATGAGCGTTAATGTGTGGGAGTCCGTGGCGCTTGCTGAACTTCTTGAGATAGTCGGTCACGCTGTCCGGGTGCATGGGCTTGCCGTTGTCCTGAGAGAATACGAAGTCCTGATTCTGGTAGTACTCCCCCAGCCGCAGCCGTTCCTCCGCCTGCCATGCCCGATACCGCCGGAGTAGCTGCATTGTCTCAGCAGGCAGTGTGATGTAACGCCGGGATCGTTCCGTTTTGGGCGTGCTCTCATAGATGCCGATATCCGGAGAGTAAAGGATGCTGTTGCAAATATAGATTCGGTTCCCCTCAAAGTCCACCTTGTCCCATTTCAGCCCCAGCACTTCCCCACGCCGTACGCCGGTGATAAGCAGCAGGTGGACAAGCATTTTCCTCTTCATAGGTTCCAACTCCAGTGCGTCCCGGATCGCCGCCACCTGTTCCGGCTGGAAGTAGTTTACTTCCTTGTGTTCTGCTTTTGGCAGTGTGGCACGGCTAGCAACGTTGAACGGGACAAGGCCCTCCTTCACCGCCTGCTCCAGCACCGTGGAAATCAGCCGGTGATGCTCCAGGATCGTCTTTGCGGACAGCTTGCCGCCCCGCTTGTTCTGTCCATCCTGACCCAACAGGGTATAGAGATCGTTCAGGTGGTCGGCCCGCAGCTCCCGCAGCTTGATATGCCCTATCTGTGGGTAAATCCGACCTGTCAGCTCCTTGTATCTCACAACGGTGGAGTGCTTCACACCCCGTTGCTCTTTCAGACCAATTACATAATCGCAGTAGGCGGCAAACTTCTGGCGGCTGTCAGAAGTCATGCCCTCTTTGCACTCTTTTTCAAAGGTCGCGGCGAAAGCTTCGGCCTTTTTTCTTGCGCTTTTTTCCGTCCATGTGGGCGATACCTCAAAGGTGGCCGTCCAGGGCTTGAGCTGTTTCCCGTCCAGCCCCCGGCCACGATGGACGCGGATATGTAGATACCGATGGCGATGGCATTCGTGAGAAGGATGGAGTCAAACTGTCCGCCGCTTTCCTGTATCAAACCGGCACCGCCTCTGATGACAACATGGTTGTCTACATCTGCGACCAGGCCAGCAAGATCGGTATTGAACTGACCCCGCAATCCGCGCAAATGATGGACTGGTATGCCATGATCCAGAGCGGTGACTATGGCCTGACCATCTTCAAGACTCAGGGTGGCTATCCTGCGGTTCTCCGTAGGGTGCCGCTCTCCACCGTCCCCATTTCAATTCACCCGTCAACCCCTGAATTGAAATGGAGGACAAGTATGTTTGATAAAAAAAGCGAATACGCCCTGAACAAATACGATCAGGACAGCATTATATACATAAGCGTTAGCGGCCGCATCCGGCTCACCCGCGCGGACTTTTCCAGTGAGGAAGAATTTCTGAAATGGAAAGCCTGGTCAGATGCAGACTACCACCAGACAGAAAAGGAAGGCCGGAGCTTCAACGATAATCGTGTGGCTCTGGATGATTACTTGGATGTGGTCGGAGCGGTTCGGTCTGCCGAGGATGAATTTTTCTCCGAGCTTCTGAAGGCGGATGCCCAGGCAGAGGAAAAGGCTTTGCGGGAGAAACGACTGACCGCATTGAAAGCCGTTCTGAACGCAAAGCAGTATCGCCGGGTCTGGCTGTACCTTGCCGAAAAGAAGTCCATCACCGAGATTGCCCGGCTCGAAGGAGTGACGAAGGCCAGCATCTCCCTCTCCCTTGATGGGGCAATGAAAAAAATTTCAAAAAAGTTTGCGAAAGCTCTTAAAAATACCTAACAAACGGCCTTAAAAAATGTGATAGGTGAAGGACACATTTTCCTCACCCTTCACAGAACCATGACAACTGAATATACGGTATTGCAGGTACGAAACCCGCGTGATGAGCGACATAAGGTGCGCCGCCAGGACGATAGCTTCAAGGAGGTGATGGGACAAGCTATCTGAGCGATCAACGCATACCTTAGACCCGGACAGGCACTCCGGGCGCGATGACAGCGCGGGGGTTAAAGATACTTTCTCACGACCTCCCACAGACTTGAGGGGGAACCCTGCGGCACACGCTTTGAACGATGCTGCGGAGTTATGACAGCCCTGCCAGGGGCGGCCTGTAATATCCCCACCGCTGGGGATGCGTGGCAAATACAGCGGGCTTGAAGTTACTGAAAAGTCAAGGCAGCCGCGCCGAAGTGCGCCGTATGTTACAACGGCTCCAACCAGATCGGCCCGGCTGCTTTTTTTGTTCTCGAAGGAGGCGAACAATTATGACTTCAAATTCGCCTGTTTGTTATGCGAATATTCCGTCCGGGACTTCCGGGCGTACTCATACAGAAAGATACTCCACTGTTCAGCCTGCGGGCTTTGGTAAGATCGGCATGACGATTGAAGAAGCTGCCGACTATACCGGCATTGGACGCAACACCCTCCGCCGCCTTGTGGATTGGGGAAAAATCCCGGTCCTGCGGATTGGGCGTAAGTCCATAGTCCGTGTGGATGTGATTTGCTGCTTCATGCAGATCAACGAGGGCCGCGACCTACTGGACCGCAATCAGGTCCTTGCGGTGAAGTAAATATAGAAACCTTGAAATTTAGCAAGCGGTATGTTTGATAGATTGGCCACCCTTTGCTATAATCAGGGTGACACATCACTACGGTTCCGTTTGCCAGCATAGAAAGGAGTTTGCTATGGCAAAAGGATCTGTAAGAAAGAAAGGAAAGAAGTGGTACTATCGCTTTTATGTAGAGGATGCCAGCGGCAACCGTGTCCAGAAAGAATTTCCGGGAACGGAAAGCAAGAGTGAAACCGAGTCTCTGCTCCGCAAGGCGATGGAGGACTATGAAACCAAGATGTTTCTGGCGCAGGCCAAGAACATCACTTTGGGAGATATGCTGGATATGTGGGTGGAGGAAGAACTGAAACCCGGCTCGTTGAGTGATGGGACGGTGACGGCCTACATCAACACTGTTTCCCGTATCAAGAAGCACCCCATTGGTAAGCGCAAGCTCAAGACGGTAACTTCCGACCATCTGCAAAGCTATATGGATTTGTTGAGCTTCGGAGGAACAAGTCCCGATGGAAAAACCGTTGAGGCTTTGAGCAAAGGCTCGCTGGGCCAGTATTCGGCAGTGCTTCAAAACTCCTTCCGATTTGCGGTTTTCCCCAAAAGGCTGATTACCTTCAACCCGATGCAGTATGTGGTGAAACGGGTCAAAGACGATGAATATGAGCTGTTCACTGAGGATGGCGCAGGCGACCTTCCCGTTGAAACGCCGACAATCTCCCATGAGCAGTATTTGGCACTGAACGAGCTTCTGAAGAAAAAACACAATCCCGCGTTACTGCCTATCCAGATCGCCTATTTCGCCGGGCTTCGTATCGGTGAGGTGTGCGGGTTGACCTGGCAGGACATCGACCTGAAGGAACAGTGTCTCACCATTCGCCGGAGTATGCGGTATGACTCCGTAAGGAAGAAAACGCAGATCGGCCCCACAAAGCGCAAGAAAATCCGTACTGTGGATTTCTGCGACACCCTGGCGGCTATCCTGCGGGATGCCAAAAAGGAGCAAATGCTGAACAGCATCAAATATGGACCGCTGTACTCACAAAACTACTACCGCATCGTCAAGGAAAAAAACCGCACCTACTATGAGGTCTATTCCCTGCCCCGGACAGAGACACCACCAGAAGGTTACACCCAGGTTTCCTTCGTCTGCCTGCGGCCCGATGGAGCTTATGAAGCCCCTGCAACGGTCAGCAGTGTGTGCCGATACTCCCGAAAGAAAATCGGGGATATGGATGATTTTCACTTCCATCTGTTGAGGCATACATATACGACCAATCTTCTCTCTCACGGGGCCGCACCCAAGGATGTGCAGGAGCTGCTGGGACATTCTGATGTAAGTACCACAATGAACATTTACGCCCACGCCACCAGAGAGGCCAAGCGAACTTCCGCAAGGCTGCTGGATAAGGTTGTAGGGACGGCCTGAAAAAAGTTTCCCTCATTTCTTCTCGCAAGGGAAAAAATGAGGGAAAAGGGCCAAACCGAGGCGGTGAAAACGCTGGAAACGCCAGTGTTTTCAAGGGGTATAGAAATTTTAACTGAGAAATTTAAATTACACACATGTTCAAGCGGTGCTGCCAGAGATTAAAACTATGCTGGCAGAGGGGAAAACGCAGCGGGAAGTAGCAGAGTACTATGGATTTAAGGATAAATATGTAGTAAAACAACTGCTGATACGGGAGCGCAGGAAAGAACGAAAGCTGGAGGCAGGAATCGTACCACGCCCTAAGGGTAGGCCGAGGAAAAATGCTGTACCCAAAGACATTGTGGTAGAGCAGGTCTATGAGATCCAACGGCTTGGCATGGAGAATCAGTTGCTGCGGGATTTTCTGCGCTTCACAGGAAGGAAGTGAGGTCGACGGTAAAATATCATATCATCTATCGTCACAAAACAGAGTATCCCGTGGCAGTCATGTGCAAATTCTTTGGAGTATCCAGAAGCGGCTACTATGCTTTTGTCCATCGCCTTGGCAGTCCGGAGAAGGATGCAGCCCTTGCGGAACTGATTGCTCAGCAACGTGAACGTTGCTTTTGTACATACGGATACCGAAGGATGTGGAGGTGGCTGAAAAGTCAAAAGATTTACCGCGACCCCAAGACTGTACTGCGGATCATGCAGAAGTACGATTTGCTGTCTGAAATCCGCCGCCGCAGGAAATGGCAGCAGATGGGGCACGGACATCTCCTACATCCACACCAGGCAGGGCGTACTGTACCTATCCATGATCCGAGACCTCTATGACAACAGCATCGTGGACCTTTGCTGAAGCAAACGAAATGATTGACCGTTATATTTACTTCTACAATCATGAGCGTATCCAGTTAAAGACTGGGGAGACGCCGCTCCGCCTAAAGTTTAATATTTCCTGCCAGGGGCTCTTTTTTGTACTGTCCACACAACTTGGGGCAGTTCAAGTGTGAGATCAAGAAAACTTAATAGCGAGCGACAGTCACATTATTATTCCATTTAATTCCTTTTGATACTCTTTCTCCCTGCCTAATTTGTGCTGTTTTAACAAATTTTTTTGGAATAAATACCTTTTTTATGACGCATTATAATCCGATGTCCAGATGTTGACACCGGGAGAATAGGTGTCGCTTTACATCGTGTATAAAGCAGCTATAATAAAAACAAAGGAACGCCCTCGCCGGCCTGAGGTGACCATTACATCAAAGCTATTGGCAGCTCTTTGTGATGCCGCTTTTTTGTGGTGTCTTCTGTATGGGCTGCCCGCAATGCATTGCTAAAAAGGCGAAAATTGTATCACTAAAGCCTGCACCTTGACAAATAAGCAGTGAATATGCCTTATAAAATACCTCAGCACTTGGCAGTTGTGAAAAGCGGGCTGGGATTCTGAGGCTTTATGGGCAAATATGTTCCCCGTATACAGCTGATCGTATCAGAGACACGGGGAGCGTTTCAGGCTTTTTTGATATTGATTCAGCCATAAACAGGTCGGTTTCCAGCATAATGACCTCAACATCATAAGAGATGAGAATAAGGAGGGCGCAATTTTTATGTCTAAAAACGGATATTTCAAACAATATCTCGGGCTTGGTTTAGGCATTGTTATTATGGCTGCGGTTATAATGATGCCCGCCCCAGAAGGACTGTCCCTAGAAGCATGGCGTACCTTGGGCATTATGCTCTTTGCAATCTGTATCTGGGTGTTTGACAGCTTCCCTATTGGCATCGGTTCCGTTCTCGCTATGGCGATGATCTACTGGCTCAACATTATGCCTTTTGAAACCACGCTGTCCCAATTCATGAAAACAGCAACGTGGTTTGTGGTGGCATCCTTTGCGATTTCCTGCGGCCTTTCCTGTACCCCGTTGGCCAAGCGCCTGCTGCGTGCTCTGATTCGAATTGCAGGAACCAAAACAAATATGGTAATCTTGGCTTTGATGATCACAACAGCGCTTATCTCCACGATAATGTCAAATATCCCCACTACCGCCATGATGATGTCGGTTTCCTTTGTCATTCTGGAGGGTATGGGTGCCACTCCCGGCAAAAGCCGCATGGGTCGGGTGCTGATGATCGGTATCCCCATTGCGGCCATGTGCGGCGGCATCGTAACCCCCGCCGGCAGCTCTGTCAATGTGATCGGGATAGAGCTGCTGAAATCTGCGGGCTACAACATGACATTTTTCCAGTGGATGATTTATGGCCTGCCCCTCTGCATCATTCTGCTGCCGCTGGGATGGATCACTCTGATCAAAATCTTCAAGCCCGAAGAAATTCCTCCCGAGGTCATTGAGAAAATCAAAAATCCCCCCGATGTTCCGGATAAGTGGGATGTCCGCGAGAAAAAAGCCGCTTTCATTATCGTTGCGACGCTTATCCTCTGGGTGGCCGGAAGCTGGATCCCGGTCCTGGATATGACCGTAGTGGCCACTATGGCGATGGTCGTGTTCTTCCTCCCCGGCGTCAATGTGTTTACCTTCAAAGAATTTGCCGCCAGCATCAGCTGGGATGCCATACTTACCGTCGGCAGCGTTATGGCGCTGGCCAATGCCGTGGTATCCACCGGTCTGAGCCAGTGGATGGTGGACCGGATCTTTGCCGATGTTGCCGGTTGGAACCCGCTGCTTTTCCTGATTTTCCTGGCTTTCTTCCTGAATTTTGTTCACCTGATCCTTCCTACCGCCCCCTCCCTGTGCAGCATTCTGCTGCCGCCCATGATCGCTGTGGCAGCCGTTGCCGGTTTCAGCCCACTGACCATGTGCTTCATGGTTTCCTGTATGGCCGGCTGTGTCATGCTGCTGCCGGTCGATACTCTGACCGTTATGACCTACGCGACGGGATATTACAGCATCCCCCAGCTGTTTAAGGCAGGCCTGGTCAACAGTTGTATATGGTCGCTCCTGATGGCCCTTTGGCCGTACCTGGTGAGTGTGGTATTCAAGTGGGTTGTCTGATTCGCTGAGCCTGACAGGAACAGTGGGCTGGAGCAGCACCTCAGCACCCTGCTGCAGTTCCTGTGGCAGAAATGCTTCAAGCAGATACAGGATGTGACGGAGCGTACAGAGATAGGACCTTTATTGATGTTGGGGTCATTTGCTCTTTATCAAACCTTCTGTGATGTATGCAAAAAGTCCAAACGATTTTTGAAAAATACTGAGAGCCATGAGGTGATAGGATGCTTCCCTTTGAAGGAATCAAAGTGCTCGAATTTGCTCAGTTCGTCGCGGCGCCTATCTGCGGTCGCGCGCTGGCTGAGTGGGGCGCAGAGGTGATTAAGGTCGAGAGCCTGGAGGGCGACCACAATCGTGAGCAGGGCCTGATTAATGGTATGCCGATCGAGGAAGATGACTGCCCGACGATGGACTCCACTTCCTTTAACAAACGTTTTGTCAGTGTAAACGCCCGCTCCAAGGAAGGTGTTGCAGTTATACACCATCTCTTGGAAACCGCAGATGTCTTTTTGACAAATTACCGCGAGCAGGTGCTGGAGAGCCTGGGCCTGGATTGGCCCACCCTGCATGCCAAGTATCCCGGACTGATTTGGGCCCGGGTGACCGGCTTTGGCGATACCGGTCCTGACAAGGATGCCCCTGGCTATGACACAGTCAGTTTCTTTGCCCGCGGCGGTATTTCCGGCACCTGGTATCCAAAGGGCAGTGAACCTCTGATCCCCATGGCTGCGTTTGGGGATAATATCTGCGGTATCATGCTGGCGGGCGCTGTTTCAGCCGCCCTGTACCGCAAGCTCCGTACTGGGGAGGGCGACAAGGTTGGCATCAGTCTGTTCCACGCCGGCGTGTTTGGTAACAGTTGGGCCACCATGGCCTCTGAGTACCACAGAGATGACCCCGTGCCCCCTTATCCCCAATCCCGTGCGCAGGCCACCAACCCCGGCAATATTGCCTATCCCACTGCGGACCGTTGGATTCAGTTTGGTTGTCCAGTGTGGATTAACTATTATGATAAGGTTATGAAATGCATTGGCCGAGATGATCTGGTGGGTAATCCGGAGCTGAATGACCTGGAGACCATTCAGAAGAACGGTAAGATCGTAGAGCTGGAAGAGATCATCGGCAACGAGATGAAGAAGCGTCCGGCGGCTGAATGGCTCCGGCGTTTTGAAGCAGACGGGATCCCGGTTCAGCTGTGTGCCATGTTTGAGGATATCGTGGATGACGAACAAGCGTGGGCGGCTAACGTACTCTTCAGGGCTACCACTGCCAGTGGCAACGAGCACATTTACGTCAATATTCCCCCGCGGCTGGGCTGTGTAGGCGACGGCGCCGAACGCCGGAAGCTGTCCAAGCCTGTTGGCACCGATACCCGCGAGGTGCTGAAAGAGTACGGCTATACCGATGAGCAGATCGACGAGATGGCCGCCAGCAAGGCAATCCGTGTACGCAATTAACTGGACAGGACCGTATTTTTAATTTCAGAAAAGAGGGAGATTTGAAATGAGCAAGCCGCTTAACAACGTCAGAATCAGTGAGGAAGAACTGTATGCACTGCGTATGAAGATCCGCCAGTCCGTGGAGGGCGAGATGGAAGCTCTGTCTCCTGAGATGGAAAAGAGCAACGTATATCCCAAAGAGCTGTGGGATATTGGCAAGAAACTGGATCTGTTCCGCATGACCATTCCCGTACAGTACGGCGGCATGGGCCTGTGCTATGAGCAGTGGTTCACCATTATGGAGGAGATCGGCCGCGGCAACTCCGCCATCCGTATGTTCTTCCACCAGACCAACGGCCTTGGCTGGGAAGTCCTGGGTCTGTATGGCCCCGAGCATCTGAAGAATAAATATCTGCCTCTGCTGGCTAAAGGCGACTATTTTGGCTCTTTTGCCCTGACTGAGCCCGACTGCGGCTCCGGCGCCGATATCCAGACCACCGCGGTCAAAGACGGTGACAACTGGGTTCTGAACGGCACCAAGACCCTGATCTCCTTCACCGATATTGCTGACTGCTTCTTCACCATCGCCGTTACGGATGACAAGAACCGCAAGAACGGCCTGACGGCCTTCTTTGTCCCCGCTGACACACCGGGCCTGGTCATTGACCCCATGCCCCATATGATGGGCTGCCGCGGTACCGGCCACGCGCATTTGCGCATGAAGAACATGATCGTACCCGACAGCTACCGTATCGGCCCCGTGGGCGAGGGCCTGAACCAGTTCCTCCACGCGCTGGCGATCTCCCGCGCCTCCATTGGCGTATGCCTGCTGGGCATGTGCCAGCGCTTCCTGGAGATGGCCATTGCCCGTGCCAATGACCGGGTCACATTTGGCAAGAAAATCATCCAGCGCCAGGCCATCCAGCAGACCATTGCCGACATGGCCACACGTGTCTACACCCTGCGCCTGCTGGCCCACGAGTGTGCCAAGCAGATTGATAATGGGGAGGACATTGAAATGATCTCCTCCATGCTCAAGCTGGAGGCTATCGACTCCGTCCGTATCGTTTCCGACAGCTGTTTGGAGATTTTTGGCGGCATCGGTTACTTCGAGGACAATCCATACGGTCCCGTGGAGCGTATGTACCGGGATGCCCGGGCCATGTGGTTCGAGGAAGGCCCCCGTACTGTGCAGCGCCTGACCCTGGTGCGCGACGTCATCGCGAAGAAGGGCGAGATGCGCAAGAACAACTATCAGTAAGCAGGCAAGCTGATACGATATATTGAAAAGACGGGAGGGACAGCTATGTTGCGTCTGGAAGGCAAGTCTGCTATCATCACCGGCGGCAATGGCGGCTTTGGATGTGAGACTGCGATTCTGTATGCGAAAGAGGGCGCGGATGTTCTGATCTGTGGCCGCAACGAGACAACCTTGGAAGAGGCGCGGGCGAAGATTGCCGCATATGGCCGCAAGGCCGTTGCCGTGCGCTGCGATGTCGCCAAGGAAGAAGAGGTATTACACCTGTTTGAGGTTGCGGACAAGGAACTGGGGAAGGTTGACATTTTGGTCAACAACGCCGGGCTGTCCCGCACCTGTAATATTGAAGATCACCCCACTGATGTCTGGCATGAGCTGATGGCCGCAAATCTGGACAGTGCATTTTACTGCTGCCGCGCCGCCGCTGCGCGGATGCTGAAGCAGAGGACCGGCGGCGCGATTGTCAATATCGGTTCCATTGCAGGTATGACCGGCCGGGCGGTCAGCGTCGCCTATGCCGCTTCCAAGGCTGGCATCGTAGGTCTGACGCGGTGCCTGGCAGAGCAGCTGGCACCCTCCGGTATCCGCGTCAACGCAGTCTGCCCCGGGCCAATTCCCACCGCGGTGTTCAGGGACTTTTCCAAGGAGGTCCAGGAAAAACTGATGAGCACCATCAAGCTGAACCGATGGGGCAGCACGACGGATATTGCAAATCTGATCCTGTTCCTCTCAACGGAGGAGGGATCCTGGATCACAGGAGAGGCCATCAACATCAACGGTGGTGCCTTTATGGGCTAACCCATAACGTTCTCATCAGGCAAATAAACATATTACAGGAGGAAAGAACATGAAGGCAAACGTCAAGGACTGGAACATAGCAGTAATTGGTGCCGGCACCATGGGCCGTAGTATTGCAATGTTCTTTGCAATGAATGGCCATTCTGTCAACCTTTATACCCGCTCTCAAAAAACAATGAATATCGCCCTGGACCAGATCAAGAATGACTATGTGACTTTGGTGTCAAATGGCATGTACGATGAGAAGGCCGTTCCCGCCGCCATCGCAAATCTGCACCCTGTCTTTACGCTGGAAGAGGCGGTGGAGGGGGCCGATCTCGTGATTGAGGCAGTGGCGGAGGACCCTGCTATTAAGAAGGAGATCTTTTCAAAAATTGACAAGCTGGTTGGTCCGGACGTTGTTCTGTCCACAAATACTTCTACGCTCAATATTTATGATATCGTTGAGGTCAGCCACCCTGAGCGTGTCCTGATTACCCACTTCTTTGTCCCAGCTTATATCATGCCCCTGATGGAGATGCCCAGAGGACCCCAGACCTCCGATGAGATTGCCAACAAGGTGGAAGAGCTGGTCCGCTCCCACGGAAAGCGCGTTGCCAAGCTGAATGTCCCCTGTCCCGGCTTTATCCTGAACCGTATGACCTTCGCTCTGGTACGTGAGGCCTGCTACATGGTCGAGCAGGGCTGGACTACGCCCGAAGATATTGACGAAGCCATTGTAGCCACCTTCGGTGTCCGCTACACGTTTGAAGGCCCCTTCAAACTGGGTGATTTCTGCGGATTGGATATTTTTGCCCATCTGGAAGATCTGCTGGCCCCCACCTTTTCCAACCAGACAGAGGCGCCTCAGCTGCTCCGGGATATGATCGCCGCTGGCAATACCGGCTTGAAGGGTCCCACTGGCAACGGCTTCTATCAGTATGATGACCCCGTTGCGGCCCGCAAAGAGCGCGACAGCAAGATTATGAAGTCTATCAAGTTTGTGAACGAGCAGTTAAATTAACACTTTGCGTAAGCCTGTAGTTGGCTCACATGTAGTGCATAGGAATTCAATTTATTCCCCCAAGCGGAATCGGGCGCCAGGTCGTTTGTCCAGGACATCGGCTTGGTCGCCCGACAGCCGCGTTTCCCGACTGTCCAGTCTCGGCCCAGCGCAAAAAAGGAACTGTGTCCATATGGATTGTGGTTTCGTTCAGCAGAAAGGAGTCAGTTTACTATGCCCAGAGTAATCAATGATAACTGCATTGGCTGTGGTGCCTGTGCATCTACCTGCCCTGCGGATGCAATTTTCGAGGGGGAGGATCACTATCAGGTTGACCAGGAAGCCTGTATCGACTGCGGCGTCTGCGAGATTGGATGTGCTGCAAATGCGATCACGGAGGTATAATTCCAGGCAAATATGTACAATGCGAGGCAGAAGAAATGGAAGGCAGAGAGCTTATGGGACTCATCGCGTGTACCATTCCTGAGCTGTTTGACGGGGCAGTGCGGCGCTTTGCGCAAAAACCGGCTGTTATCTATAAAGAGGACACTTACACTTGGCGCGACCTGGATGTTTTGTCTAATATGATGGCAAAGCGTTTTGCGGACAAGGGTATTGCCCGGGGCGAACGTGTAGGGCTGTGGAGTGAGAACAGCGCCACCTGGATTGTGACCTTTGTGGCGCTTCAAAAGCTGGGGGCAGTGCCTGTATTGCTCAATTCCAATTATAAAGAGCGGGAGCTGGTCCAGGTTATGCGCATCAGCGACCTCTGCTGGCTCTGCTATGGCAATACCCCCGGGCTGAAAATGGATGAGCGTCTGCCCCAAAGAGCTGCCAGCCAGGTGGGGGCGGGCATGCAGGGACTTGTGGATATCCGGGAAGAGACACTGGAGCTTCGGAGCATGCTGGGGCAGGGAGAAGGCAAGCGTGAACGGATCTTGGGTGAGCAGAACTGTCATGATTTGGCCTGTATGCTCTTCTCCTCCGGCACGACGATAAGGCCAAAGTGTGTCCAACACACCCACTATTCCCTGGTCAATAATGCCATTGCCACTGCGGAGCGGGCAAATATGACTTCCGATGATCGAATTTGTATGTCCCAGCCGTTATTTCATGTCTTTGCGTTGTGCGCAAGTCTGTTGACATCCTTTTACTGCGGACTGACCCTCTGTTTGCTCTCCCGCTTCAGCAGCGAAAACATCCTGTACTGGATAGAGCGCCATCGCTGTACCATCCTGAACGGGGTGCCCACCAACTTCCTGTGTATGATGTCCTCTGAGGCGTTTCATCACTTTAAAACAGACAGTCTCCGGCTGTTAACGATTGGCGGAGATACCATTTCGGAATCCCAATATGAGTGCATCCGGGAGGCGTTTCCCGCGGCCCACATCTTGCGTAATTACGGCCTGACAGAAGGCTGCAACCTTTGTAACAGCGAGTATTCCGACAGCCCCAGGACCGTTTCCCGCTGTGTGGGAAGGCCCTATCCCAACATTGAAGTGAAGATTTGGGAAGCAGGGGAGCAGAGGTTTCTGCCTGCGGGCAAGCAGGGGGAGATCGTCGCCCGGGGATACAATCTTATGCAGGGGTATTTTTCCCGGCTTGGCGAGCAGCCTGTTTCGGCGATTGACAGTGACGGCTGGCTGCACACCGGGGATTTGGGCGTCATGGATGAGGAGGGACGTGTCTCCGTTGTGGGGCGTATCAAGGACATCATCATCCGCGGCGGCGAAAACATCACGCCTGTTGAGATCGGCAGGGAGATTATGCGTTATGAGCCTGTGCTAAGTGCACGAGTCGTAGGTGTACCCCATCCCATTTTGGGTGAAGAAGTAATTGCCTGCCTGATGCTGGACGAGCCAGAATCCTATTGTGAGGAAGAACTGCGCTCTATGCTGAAGGTCAGACTGGCCAAGTACAAGATTCCGGTCTTTTTCCTGGTGTATGAAGCCTTCCCGCTCATGCCAAACGGGAAAGTGGATATGCGGGCGCTTCGGGAGGATGCCTGGGCAAAGGCCAGAGAGCAGCATAAAGAGGACGAGCGTTACCATGTTTTGCGTAAGTGACTCATCCAACACACAAAAACACCAAGTATTTGTAAAAAGGAGGAAGCTATTATGAGCGATTCTGTTGTTTCCAGGGAATCTGCGATGGAATTGATCCATCTGCGCCGCAGCATCCGCAATTATACTGACACGCCGGTCTCTGAAGAGGATTTGCGTACCATCCTGGAAGCAGGTCAGCAAGCCCCCTCCGGAGAGAACCATCAGCCCTGGAGATTCACTGTTGTCCGCGACAAGGAGAACAAGGATTTCCTGTCCCGCTTGGGCAAAGGCGCCAGCGGCCGTCGCTTTACTGCCGACCTGCTGTCAAGGCACATCATGGAGCGGTTTGCGAAGCTGAAGGATCCTGAAAAGCGTGCAAAGGCGTTTAAGAAGCTGACCAGCGGCGATGTTTCGGCCTTCGTCAATCAGGCCGACGTAATTATCATCATCTCTGGCTGGCTGGATGTGTGGGATGCCCCCTATGATGTCTCTGCCGCCATCGAAAACATGAGTTTGGCCGCTGCCAGTCTGGGACTGGGTTCCTGCTGGGTGGGCGCCGGAACGCTGGACGTGCGCGACGAGAGGATCCTGAACGAGCATTTTGGCATTCCTTCCAATTACAAGAGCTTTTCTATCCTTGCCATCGGTGAGCCCACTCGGTATCCCCATGCCCGTCCCCGCCACGACCTGTCCGAGATTGTGTTCAGGGAGAAGTTTGGCGTCCCCTATTACGATGCCCCGGTAACCAAAGAAGCTGAATAAGGAGGCATAACCATGGCTTTTATTGATGAACTGAAGGACGAAGTCCTGTACGATACCTGGAGAGAGTTTTATCATGAGCGAGGCATGGCGGTCAGGTTCCGTCTGCCTCTGGTGGGCACTGAGTTCTTTGCCAGGCATCTGAAAGACCCTTCCGACACTGAGGAAATCATCGCCCTCTTCAAGACAGAGAAACTGGCCGAGGATGTGAAGACCACCGAGGACGAGTTCCAGATCAACGAGGAAGTGCACAAGTGCATATTCAAGCCCATCTGCGATAAGATCAAGCAGGAGACTGAGCCTGTGTGTTGCCCTCTGGTAAATGTTCTGATGAAGGCCATTGATTTGAAAACCGGCTTTACTCCCGAGGCGCTCCCTATCGCCATGGAAGGTGACGTCTGTAAGATCGGCCTGGGCAAGATGGGCAATGACGACGTTGTGGAAGCGAAAGGAGTTTTTTGATGAGCAAGCTCCGCGAATTGAGTGATATCGTTCGTGAGATTCCGGATGGTGCTTCCATCGGCCTGGGCGGGTTTATCATCACCCGCTGCCCCATGGCCTTTGCGGCTGAGTTGATCCGCCAGGGAAAGAAGGATCTCACCTGCTACTCTATCATGGGCACTATGGAAGCGGATATGCTGGTAGGTGCGGGCTGCGTCAGGGAGTACAGCTATGCAGGTGGGTCCCTGGACCGTTTCGGCAGGCTGGACCGCGTTAATGAAAGCATCAAAAACGGCAATAAGCCAACTGTCATAAAGGAATACTCCGCTCTGAGCCTGGCGCAGATGTTCCAGGCTGGCGCGGCCGGGCTCCCCTTTGTAGCCACCAAGGCTCTGCTGGGCACCGATATGTTAAAGATCCTGCTGGAAAATCAGGATGACTCCGTACGCATGGGTAAAGACCCCTGGACCGGCGAGGACTGGCTTTTCCTGAAGGCCTGCCGTCCTGATTACTGTGTGATCCATGCCAACGCGGTGGATGAGACCGGCAATGTCATCATCCACGGCGCCGTCTGGGATCTGGATCTGGCCAAGGCCGGCAAGAAGCTCATCGTCACCGCCGAACGCCTTGTTTCCAATGAGTACGTCAAGGCCCACCCGGAGGAGGTGCGTATCCCCAGCGCATACACCTATGCTGCGGCCATTCTTCCCGCGGGCTGCTACCCCACAGCCATCTTTGGGGAGCTGGACTTCGATGCCAAGGCCATGTGGCATTACGCCGCTGCCAATCAGAGGCAGGATACCTTTGACGCTATGATGAAGGAGTATGTCTATGGTACCAAGGACCATTACGAGTTCATTGAAAAGGTTGGCGGCTTGAAGCGGCTGGCGGAGCTGCAGGTGGATTCCACCAAGAGCTATCGTATCCAGGACCTGGCCAAACCTGGCAAGTAAGACGGGAGGAGGCTGAACTATGGAATATACAACCAATGAAATGATGTGTATTGCTGCGGCTACACGGCTGAAAGACGGGATGAATGTGGCCGTGGGCGTTGGCCTTCCTCAGATGGCATGCTTTTTGGCAAAGTACACCCATGCACCCGGCCTGAATATGTTCTATGAGCTGGGCGTTTACAACCCCTATCCGAAGGACACCGGCGTTGGCCTGGCTGACCCGCGCATCTGGTATCAGTGCGACTATTATGCCGGATTCATGGAGGCCCTGGGCGAACTGCTGGCCAACGGTCATGTGGATGTTGGCTTTCTGGGAGCGCTGCAGTGCGATCGGTTCGGCAATCTGAACTCCAGCCTGATCCGCAATCCGGACGGCAGTATTCGCCATTTTACCGGTTCCGGCGGCGCGGCGGATATTGCGAACCTGTCCAAAAATGTGTTTATTATCCAGAAGCACGAGGCCCGCAAGGTTTGCGCTGCTGTGGATTTTGTCACCAGCGTTGGCGCCTATCGGGGCGGTAATTCCCGGGTGGAAGCGGGTATTCCAGCCACGCAGGGTGTGACTGTTTTTACCAACCTGTGCATTATGAAGACCGGGGCGGAATCCGGTCAGCTGGAGCTCCAGTCCCTGCATCCCGGCGTCACCATCGAGCAGCTCAAGGAGAATACGGGCTTTGACCTGATCATCCCCAGTGAATACGAAATCACGCCGGAACCGGACCCGGAATACCTGCGCGTCCTGCGAACGGTGGTAGACCCCAACAAGATTTATATCCGATAATAATCAATCCCATACAAACTGTCCCAGGTTTTGTGTAACGCTTCTTCTAAATGGCCCGGCCACTTATCAAAAGTTTACACAAAACCTGGGACAGTCTTATACCCCCTTCCCCGCAGGGCAGGCAGGTGTATTTTGGGTATTGTCGAAATTGAGGAGAGACATTATGCGAGATTCATCTGAGCAGCACTATAGTACGCGGTGCCTGATCAGCCACCGCCCTCCCTTCCGCACAGTGGAGCCGGTATTTTTCCGGTGCGCCTGCGGCGCCGTGACTGTCGTAAACCAGACCAACCAGGCAGAACTGCCGGTGATACATTGCTGCGGTGCCGCCCTGGAGCCGCTGCCTCTGTGTCAGGATGCGGAGCTGTTGGCGCAGCACAGAATCACGTTCACGGTTTTTGGGGGGTTTGAGCATAATGCCATCCGCTTTGCTGTGGATAGCGGGAGCCATCCTATGGGAAAGGACCACAGGATCGAGTGGATGTATCTGCGTACCTATCAGGGCGGGCAGCTGAAGTACCTGCCCCTGAACAGAAGGGCCGTTGCCAACTTTTCTCTGGCAGATGAGGACGCCTTTGTATACTGCGACAGAGAGATCTGCCGGATGGGGCGGGAACATTGCCAATTTCAATGTAAACGCGGTATGGTCGTCTATGCTTATTGCAACCTTCACGGTCTGATGCGCCTGAAGCTGGGGGAAAACGGGAATTAAGAGGGCTTCTGGAGTACGTCTATAGGCCAGACAGAAAGTTCATCATTGCCCTTGTCAGCCAGGGGAAGATACTGCTTGATGCACTCCGGGATACAGTGCAGGGCATAGCTGGCCTGTTCTGTTGCGGAGCCAGGCATGCCAGCTTCGGCCCATTTGATATAGAGGTTGCTGGCCCCGCAGGCGTTGAACTGCAGTGCGTATTCCATCTGGTCATCTATTTCCGTCTGACCGGAATACCTCTGGATGCAGCGCTTATAGTACTTGTATGTCTGATTATAGATGGCCTCCGCCAAGGAATTCTGCCCCGTCAGCTTGACAGCTTCTTTGAAGAAATGGCTGTTCTTTTGCGCCTTGGCATAGAGCGCCACCAGGTAAGCATAGAAACCGGAGGTCTCCAAAATGTCCCGCTCTCCAGCCAGCGTCTGTAGAAAGATATAGTAAATGAGGTCGTTTTTGTCCTTAAAATGATTGTAAAAGGTCTGACGACCGGCGCCGATTTTGGAAGTGATGTCACGCACCGTAATTTTGGACAGGGGACGTTCCAACGAGAGTTCGATGAGTGCATCGGCAAGATAGTGCTTTATGTTAATGGCCATACGACTGCCTCCTTCAAAAAAGTGAGTGTAGGCATTTGGTGTGGAGGTTCCAAACCATAGACAATCACAGATGATTGTCCACAAATGGACACATCTGAAATGCGTGTAATAAACTGGACAGACTAATTTTGGCTGTCAAGAATCGGACATCGGGGGCGTGAATGTGCCTGTACTTTTTCGCCAAACTACCATACAATTTACATAGAGAAGCAGAGGGGCAAACCACATCTTTTGACATTATCGCACATTTTTTATGGGATGTCCAGCCCCCCGGCACGGTAAAGCAAGACGATGATTAGAAAGGAGCACAAAAAATGGCAGTCATTTTGAATGAGGACCAGCAGTCCATCAAGGAATTGGTGCGGGATTTTATGGAGAAGCGGGTCAAACCCGAGATTGCCAAATACGACGAGTCCGGCGAGTTCCCCCAGGAGCTCTATAAAGAGGCTTTTGAGCTTGGCCTGCACAGCCTTCCCATCCCCGAGGAGTATGGCGGGGCGGGGCTGGATTACACCACGATGGCGGTGGCCCTGGAAGAGATGGGCCGGGTTGATCCGGGCTTTGCCATTACTGTGCTCAGCACCGCGTTGACCCTGACCGATGTGCTGGTGGGCGGCAACGACGCCCAGAAGCAGCGGGCCGCCGACATTATCATCCCCGGCGCCCACGGTACCTTTGCCATGACCGAGCCTAACGCTGGCTCCGACCCCGCCGGGCTGATTACCACCGCAGTGAAGGACGGGGACGACTACATCCTCAACGGGACTAAGTGCTTTGCCACCAACGGCGGCTACGCCGACCTGTATGTGATCATCGCCACTGTGGACAAGTCCCTGCGCTCCAAGGGTACCGTGGCCTTCATGGTGGAGGGGGGCACCCCTGGTCTGACCATTGGGCAGCACGAGAACAAGATGGGCCTGCGTCTGTCCAACACGGTGACGATGTATCTCAGCGATGTTCGGGTCCCAGCCGGCAATATGCTGGGCAACGTGGGCGACGGCCTGAAGATTGCCCTTCATGGACTGGATGTGGGCCGTCTGTACAATGCCGCCATCGCAGTTGGCATTGCACAGCATGCCATTGAGGAGGCCACGGCCTATGCAAAGGTCCGTGAGCAGTTCGGCAAGCCCATTATCGCCAATCAGGCCATCCAGATGATGCTGGCCGATATGCAGATGAATACCGAGGCGGCCCGCTGCATGGTCCACAACACCATGAAGCTGCTGGATTCCGGCGTGGAGCATGTGAGCATGGAGGCCTCCTGCTGCAAGGCGTTTGCCGGCGATAACGCAGTCAAGTGTGCCACCGATGCGGTGCAGGTGCTGGGCGGCTACGGCTACAGTAAGGAGTATCCGGTGGAGAAGATCATGCGGGACTCCAAGATCTTCCAGATCTTCGAGGGCACCAACCAGATCCAGCGCATCGTCATTGCCCGCGAGATGGCAAAGCTGTATTAACGCACAGGGGTCGCCATGGAAAAGAACTATTTTGCCGGGCTGCGGGTTTTGGACCACACGCGCTATCTGCTGGGCGGCTACGCCACACAGGTGTTGGCAGATCTGGGGGCGGAAGTTATCAAGGTGGAGAGCATGGACGGCGGCGATTTCTGCCGGCAGGAACAGCCCATGAGAAACGGCGTCAGCCACTATTTCTCCGCCCTCAACCGAAATAAAAAAAGCATCGCTATTGACCTGAAATCTGCCAAGGGGCGGGAAGCCTATCTGCGCCTGGTCAAGACTGCAGATGTGGTGATCGACACCTTCCGCCCCGGCGTTATGACCCGTCTGGGCATCGACTATGATGCAGAAAAGGCAGTCAAACCGGACATCATCCACTGCAGCATCAGCAGCTTCGGTCAGAACGATCCCCGCAGCTTCAAGGCCCTGCACGATATCAATTTCCAGGCTCTGTCCGGCTTTCTCTCCCTGAATGGAGGGAAAATCACCCCAATCCATATGGTGGATGTCTCCACAGGAATGGTGGCTGCCCAGAGCATTCTGGCCGCTCTGCTCCAGCGGGAACACACAGGCGAAGGAGCTTTTTGCGACATCAGGATGTTCGATTCCTTCGTCTGGTGGAACGCTCTCATCGATGCCAGATACGACTTCTACGGCAACAAGATGTGTACGGAAAAGCTGGACTACCCAGCCCTGGCCTATAATATTTATGAGGCCAAGGATGGCGGCAAGGTCTCCATCGGTATGCTGGAGGAAAAATTCTGGGTGCGCTTCCTGACCGCTGTAGGCAGGGAGGACCTGATCCCGTATAAACTGTGCCACCGGGAGGAGGCTCCATGGGCTTACGAGGAACTGGAAAAGGTCTTTAAAACCAAAACCAGGCTGGAGTGGAAGGAATTTTTTGCGGAAATGGACACCTGCGCCATGGTGGCCTACACAAAGGAGGAAGCAATCCGGGAAATCCTCTCCTCCGGAACCGGATTAATGGAGTATGTGGACTTCCCGCGTACCGGGAAGACCCTGCAGACCCGCCTTCCCATCCAGGTCTCCACCCTGCCCGTCTCCCTGAAAGATGCCGTTCAATGTCCGGGTCTGGGAGAGCACAGCGCAAGCCTGCTTCAGCAGGCCGGTTACTCCGATGCAGAGGTGGAGGAACTGCTTCAGGACAAGGTGATAAAAGTCTGCGCAGAATAACAGTATGTTAACGCACAAGATGCGAAAGGAGTATATTTATGGAAAACAATGTACGTCTAAGTGAGAAGGAACTGTATGACCTGCGTATGAAGATCCGTCGCGTCAATGAGGTGGACCTGGAGGCTCTGTCCCCTCAGTGTGAGCATGACAATGTGTTTCCCAAGGAGATGTGGGAAATCGGTAAGAAGAACGATATGTTCCGCCTGTCCATCCCCACCCAGTATGGCGGCATGGGCCTGTGCTTTGAGCAGTATTTCACCCTGCTGGAGGAAATTGCCCGGGGCAACGGCGGTATGCGTATGTTCTGGCATGTAGCCAACGGCCTGAGCTGGGAGATCCTGTGTGAGCGTGGTACAGAGGACATGAAGAACAAGTATCTGCCCCAGATGGCCACCGGCGATTACTTTGTAGCCTTTGCCCTGACCGAGAAGGGCTGCGGTTCCGGCGCCGATATCCGGACCAAGGCCGAGCAGAAGGGGGACAAGTGGGTACTTAACGGCAGCAAGACCCTCATTTCCTTTACCGATGTCTGTGACGCCTACTACATCATCGCCTGCTCCGATGAGAGCAAGCGCAAGAGCAAAAAGGGCGGTTTTACCGCGTTCTTCGTCCCCGCTGATTCCAAGGGCCTGCGGGTGGAGAACATGCCCCACATGATGGGCTGCCGCGGCGCCGGCCACGGTGATGTAATTCTGGAGAATGTGGAGATTCCAGACGAGTACCGCCTGGGCGAGATCGGCGAGGGCTTGACCGTGTTTATGCATGCGCTGGCTATCTCCCGCGCCTCCATCGGCGTATGCCTGCTGGGTATGTCCCAGCGTTTCCTGGAGATGGCGGTTGCCCGCTCCAAGGACCGCGTGACCTTTGGCAAGCCTCTTGCCCAGCGGCAGGCTATCCAGCAGCAGCTGGCCGACATGGCCACCCAGGTGATGGCCCTGCGCCTGATTGCAAACGAGTGCGCCAAGCAGATCGACGCCGGTGTGGAAGACCTGGAGATGATTACCTCCATGCTGAAGCTCCACGGCATTGACACGGTGAAGTTGGTCTCTGACGGAGCACTGGAGATCATGGGCGGCATCGGCTATTTTGAGGACAACCCCTATGGGCCCCTGGAGCGGATGTACCGGGATGCCCGCGGCATGTGGCTGGAGGAAGGCCCCCGCACTGTGCAGCGCCTGACCCTGGTTCGTGATGTCATTGCCAAGGACGGCGAGTTGCGCCATGGAAACTATTGCTGATTGGCCGTAAAGTAGGAGGGAGGAAAGAGCTATGAACATACTCGTCTGCGTCAAGCAGGTGCCGGATACGACGGAGATCAAGATTGACCCTGTAAAGAATACCCTCATCCGAGACGGGGTGCCCAGCATTCTCAACCCCTTTGACGGCTATGCCCTGGAGGCGGCGGCGCGGATCAAGGATAAGAACCCGGATACCAAGATTGTCGCTGTGACCATGGGCCCGCCGCAGTCTGTGGCGGTGCTGAAAGAGTGCCTGGCTATCGCAGCGGATAAGGCATATCAGGTCTCCGGCCGTACCTTCGGCGGCTCCGACACTCTGGCTACCAGTTACATTCTCTCCAATGCGGTAAAGAAGATCGAGGAGGTTGAGGGCAAGTTTGACGCCATCTTCTGCGGCAAGCAGGCCATTGACGGCGACACCGCCCAAGTAGGCCCCGAGATGGCAGAGCATCTGGACCTGCCCCAGGTGACCTACGGCCTGGAGGCCGAGCTGGACGGGAACAGTCTGAAGGTGAAGAAGGAGACTGAGGACGGCGTTGAAGTCATCGGCGTCAGCCTGCCTTGCCTGGTGACCTTCACCAAGCCGGCCTGGGATCCCCGCTATCCCACCATTAAGCGCAAGATGGCCGCCAACAAGGCCCAGATCCCTGTCCTCGGCGACGATGCTTTTCCTGAGATAGACACCACCCGCATCGGCCTCAAGGGCTCCCCCACCCACGTCAAAAAGACCTTTGTGCCCCAGAAAAAGAAGGGCGGCATGAAGATTAAGGAAGAATCCAACGAAGATTCCGCAAAGAAGCTGTTCCAGGTGCTCAGCGACGCGGCAGTCATTTAAAAAGGAGGGGAAGCACTATGGAAGCCAAGACCAAGGACCTTTGGGTATTTGTAGAGACCAATAAAGATGGCAGCGCCAAGAACGTGGGCATCGAACTGCTGACCCCCGGCAAGGACATGGCTGCTAAGCAGGGCGGGGCCCTGGTAGCAGTTGTGGTGGGCTACAAGACCGACGCCGCCGTAGAGGCCGCCGCCGCCCACGGTGCAGATAAGATCATCGTAGTGGACGGACCTGAGTATGAGCAGTACACCACCGACGCCTACACCATCGCTCTGTATACCTTAGTCGAGAAGTATGGCCCCACCAGCATGCTCATCGGCGCCACCAACAACGGCCGGGATTTGGGGCCCCGTGTGTCCTGCCGCCTGAAAACCGGACTCACCGCCGACTGCACCGCCCTGGACATCGACGAAGAGACAGGCAACGTGGCCTGGACCCGTCCCGCCTTTGGCGGTAACCTGATGGCAACCATCCTTTGCCCCGACCATCGGCCCCAGATTGGCACCGTGCGTCCGGGCGTGTTCAAGAAGTGCGAGCCCTGCGCGGCCCATGCCGAGATCATCCGTGAGGACATCAAGGTGTCGGCCGAGCAGATTCGTACGCAGGTGCTGGAGTTGCTGAAGGAGATGGGGGACGAGAATGTAGACCTGGAGGGTGCTGAGATCATCGTCTCCGGTGGACGCGGTGTGGGCGGCCCCGAGGGTTTTGCCCCCATCAAAGCGCTGGCCGAGGTTCTGGGCGCCACCGTGGGCGCCTCCCGCGCTGCCGTAGACTCCGGGTGGATCAGCCACGCTCACCAGGTGGGCCAGACCGGCAAGACCGTGGGGCCCAAGCTGTACATCGCCTGCGGTATCTCCGGCGCCATCCAGCACCTGGCGGGCATGAGCGGCTCTGACTGTATTGTGGCTATCAACAAGGATCCCGACGCCCCTATCTTTGATGTAGCCGACTACGGCGTGGTAGGCGACCTGTTCCAGGTCCTTCCTGTCCTCACCGAGGAGATCAAAAAGCTGAGAGCCTGAGGCTCTCCCCTCCCAATGCGTGAAGCAGCCTTCCCTGTGTTGCCTTCCTCCTCACGTGGCTGTTTCATAGGATATCGCTTTGAGCTGCCTCTTGCCGGGCAGCTCAAAGCCGTATTAAGGGATTGTGAAAAAAATATCAGAGCTTAAACGGAAAGGAGCGCACACAATGAATTTTCACTTTAACCAAGAAGAGCAGGAGATCCTGGACATGCTGCATGAGTTTTCACTGAAGGAGGTGGCGCCCATCGCCGCTGAGATCGATGAGAATGAGCGCTTTCCCGAGGAGACCTGGCACAAGCTGGCCGAGATGGGCATGATGGGCGTTCCCTTCCCCGAGGAATACGGCGGGGCCGGCCTGTCTTATCTCACCTACATTGGTGTCTGCGAGGAGCTGGCCCGCCACTGCGCTACCACCTCTGTCATGGTGTCCGCCCACTCCTCCCTGTGCTGCTGGCCCATCAGCGAGTTCGGCACCGCTGAGCAGAAGCAGAAGTACCTGCCGCCCCTGCTCAGCGGCGAGAAGCTGGGGGCCTTCGGCCTCACTGAGCCCGGCGCCGGTACCGACTCGGCCATGCAGAAGACGGTGGCCGAGGACAAGGGGGGTCACTGGCTGCTCAACGGCTCCAAGATCTTCATCACCAACGCCGGCTATGCCGAGACCTTTGTGATCTTTGCCATGACCGACAAGGAGAAGGGCAACAAGGGCATCTCCGCCTTCATCGTGGAGAAGGGCTTCCCCGGCTTCAAGGTGGGGGCCCACGAGAAGAAGATGGGCATCCGGGGCTCCTCCACCTGTGAGCTGGTCTTTGAGGACTGCGTGGTGCCCAAGGAGAACCTGCTGGGCGAGCTGGGCAAGGGCTTCAAGATCGCCATGATGACCCTGGACGGGGGCCGCATCGGCATCGGCGCCCAGGCTCTGGGCATCGCCCAGGCCGCCATCGACGAGTGCGTCAAGTACACCACTCAGCGCATCCAGTTCGGCAAGCGGATCAGCCAGTTCCAGAACACCCAATTCCAGCTGGCCGACATGCAGGCCCGGGTGGACGCGGCCCGGCTGCTGATCTACCGGGCGGCCCAGGCCAAGCAGGACCATGAGCCCTACAGCCACCTGGCCGCCATGGGCAAGCTGTACGCCTCCGAGGCGGCCAGCGACGTGACCCGCCGCTGCCTCCAGCTGGTGGGGGGCTACGGCTACACCCGTGAGTACCCCTTTGAGCGGTATATGCGCGACGCCAAGATCACCGAAATCTACGAGGGCACCAGCGAGGTGCAGCGTATGGTCATCTCCGGCTGGATGGGCGTGAAATAAAAGCGCAGACAAACAGAGGAGAACCCAATCGCCCCTCAGAGGGCCAATGGGACGCGATTGCGGGAAATTTGGAGGTTGTACATACATTGTAGACTGTTGCCGCACCGCCTTCGGCTCCTTCGGGAGCAGCCTGAAGGATACCCCCGCTGCCGATCTGGGCACCGTGGCGCTGGAAAATGTTAAGGAGGAAGGAATATCATGGGATTTGTAACGCTTGAAAAACGGGAACATATTGGTATTCTGACAATCAGCCGCCCAGAGGCCTTAAACGCGCTGAACAGTCAGGTCCTGGCTGATCTGGACGAGACCATCACTCAGGTGGAGCAGGACAGCGAGATCTACGTCGTGATTCTCACCGGCGCTGGCCGCTCCTTCGTGGCTGGGGCCGACATCGGTGAAATGAAGCAGTTCTCCTGCATAGATGGCAAACGGTTTGCCACCCGGGGCGGCCAGGTCTTTTTGCGGCTGGAGAATCTAAGCAAGCCGGTTATTGCTGCAGTCAATGGGTTCGCCCTGGGCGGCGGCTGTGAGCTGTCCATGGCCTGCGATATCCGGCTGGCTTCTGAGAAAGCCAAGTTCGGCCAGCCCGAGGTAGGTCTGGGAATCACCCCTGGCTTCTGCGGCAGTCAGCGCCTGCCCCGCATCGTGGGCGTATCCAAGGCCATGGAGCTGATCCTCACCGGCAAGGTCATCAGCGCCGCCGAGGCCAAGGCCATCGGCCTGGTCAGCGAAGTCTATCCCCCTGAGGAGCTGATGGGCAAGGCTGTGGCGCTGGCAGAGGCGATTTGCGCCAACGCCCAGATCGCCGTGTGCGAATCCAAGCGCTGCATTCGCATGGGCATGCAGACCGACATCGCCACCGGTTCTGCCTTTGAGGCCGAGGCCTTCGGCGTCTGCTGCGGCACCGAGGACAAGAACGAGGGTATGGGAGCGTTTTTAGAAAAGCGCACCGAGAAGCACTTCCGGAACAGATAAGGCGGGCTGCCCTCATCAGGGAACTGTCAGACCTCTTGCGGACATAAAAAACAATAGGTCCACAGAACTTCAACTACGAAAGCGCGCCGGAGGTTGAGCGCTTTGGCACCGCCTGTTGGACACGGGGCTTATTTCCCGGGAGGTCTATTGTATACTGGCCAAAACCCGAATAAGGAGTGTGGAATATGGATTGCAGACAGGCGATTATGACCCGCCGCAGTGTGCGCAATTATCAATCGGCGCCCATCCCGGAGAACGTACTGAACAATATCCTGTCGGCGGCCTGTGCTGCGCCCTCTGCTTTAAATCTGCAGCCTTGGTACTTTGTCGTAATTCAAAGCGCCGAGCCCATGGCCCGGCTTCTGGAGGTAATGCGCCCGGCTACCCAGCGCCTGGATGCGGAGCTGACCCAGCGCTTTCCCAACCATCCCCAGGTGGTGCTGGAGACAAAACGCTTTGTCCAGCTGCTGGGAGGGGCGCCTGTCTGCATCCTAGCCTTCCAGACAGGTGGGGATACCCATGGCAGAAGCCAGTCCACCATTTTGCAGAGTGTGGCGGCGGCCATTGAAAACCTGTTGCTTGCGGCATGGAATGAAGGCCTCGGAAGCTGCTGGCTTACCGCTCCGCTGGAAGCTGGTCTGGCAGAAGAGCTGCGTACTGCGTTCGCCCCTGAGCAGGGAGAGCTGGCTGCACTGATTACCCTGGGTTATCCGGAGCATGTCCCAAAGGCTCCAAAAACCAAGAGCGGACGATATATCATACTGTAGCGGCACTCACAGTATCCTGAGATGGAGGAGGTCCACAGCCCAGGAGGAGCATCCTCTGCAAGTCGGAGAGAATCACGTTCGGGTGCGCCCGGGGGAGCTGTCCGGGCGCACCCCGGCTTCAGCGCTTACCTACTGGCCGGACAGAGCACATGGTTAGTCAGGGGATTGGGTTAGGACCGTTTCCCACCAAAAAAGAAATGGGTACAGTTTCTGAGATGTGCAGTGACTTGGACAGGCGCTCCGGCGGAAAAGAAATAGATGTTTTATTTGCGACTCAGCATAATGGGACATAAATCCTTACAATAAGGAGTGTTTTTATGAAAAAGATTGTTGTGATCGGCGGCGGCACTATGGGCCTGGACATCGCTCAGGTCTTCGCCAAGAAGGATTTTGATGTTACCGTCCGCGACATCAACGACGACATCATCAAGGCTTCCGAGGGCCGTCTGAACAAGAGCCTGGACAAGCTGGTGGCCAAGGGCAAGATGGATGAGGCCAAGAAGGCCGACATCCTGGCTCACATGACCTTCACCACCGATCTGAAGGCTGCTGCCGACGCCGACCTGGTGGTTGAGGCCGCCATTGAGAACCTGGACATCAAGAAGAGCATCTTTGCCGAGCTGGACAGCATCTGCAAGCCCGAGACCATCCTGGCCTCCAACACCTCGTCCATCTCCATCACCGCCATCGCCGCCGCCACCAAGCGGCCCGACAAGTTCATCGGTATGCACTTCTTCAACCCCGCTACCGTCATGAAGCTGGTGGAGGTCATCCGGGGCGCTCACACCTCCGATGAGACCTTCAACACCATCCGGGACCTGTCCGTGGAGATCGGCAAGGAGCCCGTCGAGGTTAACGAGGCCCCCGGCTTCGTGGTCAACAAGATCCTGATCCCCATGATCAACGAGGGCATCGATCTGGTATACACCGGCGTGGCCTCCGTGGAGGGCGTTGACACCGCCATGAAGCTGGGCGCCAACCACCCCATGGGCCCCCTGGCTCTGGGCGATCTGATCGGCCTGGACGTGTGCCTGGCCATCATGGACACCCTGTACAACGAGACCCACGATCCCAAGTACCGCGCCTCTCTGCTGCTGCGGAAGATGGTCCGGGCCGGCAAGCTGGGCCGCAAGACCGGCATCGGCTTCTACGACTACAGCAAGTAAGCCATGCTGCGTTGGCTGCCAAGAGAGCCGGCAACGGAAAGCAGAATACAGGACCAGGGACCCGCTGCAAAATGAGTCCATAAATAGGGCCTGTTGCAAAATTGACATTTTGCACATGCCTGTCATTGTGAGCCAGCGCGCACACTGGCGTGACAATCCACATTCCTGTAAGAAAGGCAGATTCCCACGAAAAACGGCCGCCCACCGGGCGGCCGTTTCCTCAGAATGACGGGATTTTGTGCAGCATATTCATTTTGCAACAGGTCCGTTCATGTAAAGGTGCTTTTTCATAGACCACGCTCTCCGCGGTCCTCCGTGATTTCCCGAACAGAGATATGGGGGAACAGCCCGTGCTGAAAGGAGCGTTCTCCCCGGCCAAGAGACGCCGCGATGTGCGGAAAGCACCGGCGGGAATATAGCGCGAAGAGCGGTTCAAGCCTCCCGTTCCGGCGCCGGATGAGACACACGTCAGAGTTTCCAATTTCTTTGCAGATGACATGAGCCAGGCTTGGGGAGGAAAACGGCAGATCCACCGCAATCAGAAAATACCGGTCGGCTGGGATGGCACCCATAATGGTCTCTAGCCCGGCCATAGGCCCTCCGCCGGGGCGGGCGTCCTCCACCATCTGAATACCATCCAGCCCCAAGTGTGCAAAGCGTTTCGTATGATCTACGGAAAGGGCCAGCGCGTCAAATACCCCTTGCCATCGCTCCGCCAGAATGGAGACCAGAGGGCGGCTGCCGATGGACATGAGCGCCTTGTCGCTGCCCATGCGGCTTGATTTTCCTCCGGCCATAAGTACAGCAACGGTTTTCATGCTCGCACCTCTCTGTTTCCGGTTTTACGATTTACCAAAGGGGCAGACGGGGTAGCGGCACTGGGGACAGCCCAGGCACAGCCCGCCGGTGCCCAGAGCCTTCAGGTCGGCCCGGCTGACCCGCACCCCGGCGGTGATGCGGGGGAGCACCAGGGCTCCGTAGGACACGATCTCCGCGCCGGTGTCCCTGTTGGCCCTGGGGGTCTTGTCGTCCGGGTCCACGCTCATGCCGCCGGTACACAGGATCAGGCCCACCCCCCTGGCCTTGTAGTCCAGGGCGGCGGCGGTGATGGCGGTCCTGTCGTCGCCGGGGAGGCAGTGCTCCGTCACCTCAATGCCGTAGGCGGCCAGCTTGTCCCCCTGGTGGACGGCGGTGTTGGTGTGGCGGGTGGCGATCATGATCTCGTCCTCCCCGTTGAGGGCGTTGAGGCGTGCCACGTCCACCCGGAACAGGCCGTCGATATCGGCGATGAGCTCGATCTTGCCCTCCTTCACGGGAGTGGCGTGCATGTGCTCGTTCTGGCACAGGGCCTGGAGGCGGAAGGCGGCCTCGTCCTCGTGGAGCATGCCGGGCTGTTTATCCCACACGTAGAGGTGCTCCTTGCCCATGGAGAGCAGCACCGGGATATCCTCCTGGGTGACCACATGGCCCTTGCGGAACCGGGCGTCCTTGGTGACCCCCCGGATGATCTGGGTCAGGTCATGGCAGAGCACATGGCCCGCCGCGTCCCGGGTATCGATCAGTTTCATGTTGTAGTCTTCCTTTTTTCAAGCTGGCCACCCGTCATGGAGCTGACGGAGGCGGACTTATCGGGCGCAGTTGCCCGCGGTCCCCCGTAAAATCTCCAGGCCGTGGCCCAGGGCGGGGAGGATGAACTCCAGGCACTCCCGCACCGCCTTAGGGCTGCCGGGCGGTGTGGCCCACCTCATAGCCAGCCGCCTCCACCATTTCCCGGATCACGGGACCGCTCTTGTCCTCCCGCTGTCCGGCATAGCCGGAGTTGCTGAGGGTGATGATGGCTACCCGCATATTCAGCCCTCCTCCACGATGGTGAGGGTATCTCCCACCGAGATGGTGCCCCCGTGGAGCACCTTGGTAAACACACTCTCCCGGGGCATGATACAGTCCCCCATGACCTTGTAGATCTCACAGTGGGCATAGCACTGCTTGCCCACCTGGGTCAGCTCCAGTACCACATCGTTGCACTTGAACTTGGTGCCGATGGGCAGGGTCTTGAAGTCGTAGCCCTCCACCACCAGATTCTCACCAAAAGCGCCGTCGTCCACTACGGCACCTCTGGCCCGGAAGGCCTCCACCTGCTCGTGGGAGAGCAGGGAAACCTGACGGTGCCACTTGCCAGCGTGGGCGTCCCCCTGAATGCCCCAGTCCTCCACGAACTGGGCGGAGCCCACATTCTTCTTCTGGGTACCCTTTTGTTCACTGACACAGACAGCGATCACTTTGCCCATGGTCGTATCCTCCAATCTAATGCTATTGATCATTCGTTGCAGGGTTATAGAAATTGATACGGGTAGCGGAGCTCGGCCTGGATTTCGGTACCCCGCTTCAGCCCTGCGGGCGGAAGGGTAATAAAGCCATTGCAGCGATCCATGCCGCGGCTGTCTCCTATATCTACTGGAACGGCAAAAAGGCGTTCGTCCGGCTGGCGTATTAAAAATGCCCGGCGGACCAATGAGAACATTCGCCCCGTTGCCGGATAATCATTACCCTGATAAATTGCCAAAACTTTGATAGGCTGTGTTGTCTGCCCGAGATAGCGGTCCATCAGCGGTTTAACGAACCAGTCCATGGTACATTCTGCTCCGACGGATGGGCCTGGTATGCCCACAATGGGCTTGCCATCAGGGGTGATGGTGCATGAGGTGTGCGCGCCTGGACCGCTTGTAATCATATGGCTTAGAATCGTTCCTACAGATTCCAGTGCCGGAATGGAGAAATCTGCTGTGCCTTTTGATGAACCGGCATTGATAATGACGATGTCCGACTGCCCCAATGCGTCCTGGAGCGTATGGATAAGTTGCTGTAGGTTGTCCGGCTGGATGGGATAGAGCAGCGGCTTCCCACCCCACGCCGTAATTTTGGCCCCGGCCATGACCGAGTTGCTGTCTACATTTTTCCCGGCTGGAACCGGTGTGCCGGCGGGAACAAGTTCATTCCCTGTTGGGATAAAGGCGACCACGGGGGCGTCTGAGAACCTTTATCCGATTGTAGCCGCCGGACGCCAGCCGGGAGAGAAGCAGGGGCGTCAGAATATCCCCGGCCCGTACCAGCAGGGCGCCCTTTTGCAGCTGTCCGCCCACAGGGGTTACAAACTCCCCGCTGCATTGGGGAAGATGCTTCAAAATGAGGCACCCATGATCGTTACTTACATTGATTCCGCCGGCTGCTTCCAATGTTGTGGCGTAGATGCTGTCTGCACCGGGAACACCGTACAGGTTTTCGCTCTTACCACAGAACATGACCCGCACTTGATCAGATTCCTCCATTTGGGATACCTCGGCATCCATCCGATCCAAAATACCCTGTACAAAGTCTGCCATTTCATTTCCCAGAGCCTCGTTTCCAAGCAGCTCACCCACCAGTCGATAGGAGTCAGCCTGCTCTGTAACCGGAGCTTTCACAATACAAAAGACGGGGATTCCGGTTTCCTCCTGCAATTTATCCGCGTTGCTGTCCTGCGTGAGTGTCAGGATCAGGTCAGGCTCCAACTCCAGCACAACCTCCGGGTCGATCCCTGTCATCCAGGTATCGGTGACCGGAAGGGTGCGCAGGAAGCTGAGTGCGTCTTGCGTGTAGTAATCCACTGCGGAAATAGCATCCTCAGCGGAATACAGTTTAGAAAAATTTGCGTCCACGTTGATCAGTTTTTCGCCGCCCAGACGCCAGGCGCAGTAGGTCGGTACAGGATGAAGGGTCATGACCTTCTCGACCTCCAAGGGGACCTCCACCTGGCGACCTGCCATATCGGTAACAATGCGATAATCAGATTCTGCGCCTTTTTCCGAGACGGTAGGGGAACTGCTGCCTGTGGCAGGGGTGTCAGGGGCGGGAGTACCGCAACCAGCCAGAGAGAGAAGCAGGGAAGTTGCCAACAATGATGAAAGAATTCGTGGATACAGAGGCTTCATATCGTCCTGCACCTTGTAGGGGTGCTCCCGGAACGTATGGAACGGATGAAGCTCCGCCATTTTCAGATAGACGATTTTTCCCTCTTCCACCGGGCGGGGCGGCACGTCAGGCGTGGGCGGCAGATTGATCCCCGGCGGCGGGACTGCCGCCTCCTTGACGGGAGCGGCCTTGCCCGGCTTTACCGCCTGAGCGGTTTTAGTCACAGGCGCACCGCCGGAGCCCGTTTCCTTGCCCTTGTCAGATTTCTTACCTCTGGACACTTTGTCCCGAACAGCGGGCGGGGCCTCCTCACGGGCCGCCTTGTCAACCTTAGACGGGCGGCCTGTGCGGGGCTCCGCCGCTTTCGACTTTTTCTCCGCAGTCGGCCCGGCCTGCTCTTTCGGCGGGCGGCCCCGGCGCTTCGGCGGCTTATCCGCCTCCGGCGCTTTCTTGTCCGGGGCGGGAGCAGAAGCCTCCTTGCCGCCCTTATCAGCGGCCTGGATGTCCGAAAGATTGATTACCTTGCCGGACGGCGCGGGAACGTCCTCACCCATACCAGGGATAACAGACTGCTCCGGCGTGGCAGGCTCCGCATGAGCGGGGGCCGCCTGATCCCCACCAGGAACAGCGGGCCCCTCGGTGTGTTCCGGCGCGGGCGGATCGCCCGGCCCGGACGGAGCCGGAGCTTCCGGGATTTTGCTTTCCTCCGGGCTTGCGTTCACTTTTTCATCTGCCATTGGCTAACCTCCTTTTTTGTGAGATGAAAAAAGGCCAGACCTCCCGGCCCGGCCAGCTAAAAAATTCCCCCTTTCTCTTTGATATGAAGTCAGCACCACTCCTTTCCAAAACCGGGCCATAAAAAAACGTCGCTTTTCACAAAGAAACAGCGACGTTTTAGTGTAGGTTGGCTCGGTTTTTGTTGTGATTTATGATTATGCCTTTGTAAAGAAACCTAAACTCCTGCTTGGTACCATCTGCATAGGTCACCCGGCCTACCAGCTTTACCTGATGGGCCAGCTCCTGCTGCTGCTTATCATAGCAGTACAGGTATCCCTGGTAATCGCCGGGACTGGAGGTACAGCGCAGACAGTAGCGGTAGCGGTCTGTCTCCACCACGTAGCCGAAGCTGCACCCATCTTTGGTGATGGCCCCGCCGTTCTGGGCACAGAAGCTGCGCATCGCCGTCAGATCTTTCAGCGGCCCATCCGTCCGAAGGGTATCCACGATGGTTTGCAGTTCATCCTTGAACTCCTGGGTGTTGAGTTGATCCTCGTTGTGGGGCCACCAGGTATGCCAGAACTCCTTCCCGTTGTGGCCGAAATCCATACGGATATGTCCTACCGTCCCCAATGCCTTGTCCTGTTCCACATCCAGTTCCGAATAGAAAAGGCCCGCTTCCTCAAGGGAAGCGGGCCTCAACTGGACTCCGTTTTCACTTGTTTTCATTGTGCTTTGACTCACGGGTTTCACCTCCTTCCTTTGGTAAGTACACAACATACCACGCCGCGGGAGAAATATCTACTGCATTTCCATCACCCCCCGTGTCTGTTCTAAATCAGCGGCCATCAACTCCTCCAGACTTTTTGTCCCAAGATACGAGATAAATCCGCGGTCAGTAAATGCTCATGTGCCATAAAGAAACACGCAAGAATTTGATTGACAGCATCCACTATTCCATAGCAACAGCGAGTTGCTTGTTAAAATAAGGTTTGCAGTTTTATAATAAATAAGAACATATTCCTTAGGAGGGACAGACATGGAAACACGAGATATTCTCAAGAATTTGCGTGAAAAAAATAAACTTACACAAAGTCATTTGAACGGTACTACAAAATAAGAAAAAGTGCTTGACTCTACATCTGTTGTAGATTTTATAATACGGGTAGTTTAACAAAAAAGAAGGATTAGGCAATATGGAAAAGAACCTTACTACCGGCAGTGTGTTCAAAAATGTTGTATTATTCTCATTGCCGTATCTGCTCTCGTATTTTCTTCAAACGCTCTATGGCATGGCTGACCTATTTATCATCGGACAGTTCGAGGGTGTAGCCAGTACTACCGCTGTTTCTATCGGCTCACAAGTGATGCACATGCTTACGGTTATGATTGTAGGGTTATCGATGGGAACAACCGTCAGCGTCGGTCAGGCAGTTGGGGCAGGAGATCGAAAACAGGCAGCGCATAACATCGGGAATACGGTAATATTGTTTCTGGTGGTTTCCATTGCACTTACGGCCATCCTGTTATCCCTTGTTCATCCCATTGTCGTTGCCATGTCTACGCCAGCGGATGCGGTGAGCGGTACGGTCACCTATTTGACCATCTGCTTTATCGGGATTCCGTTTATTACATCCTACAACATCATCAGTTCTATTTTTCGAGGGTTGGGCGACAGCAAAAGCCCGATGTGCTTTATTGCCACAGCCTGTGCTGCCAACATCGCTTTAGACTATCTTTTTATGGGTGTGCTGCACCTTGGGCCTGCGGGCGCAGCCCTTGGTACAACTCTCTCTCAGGCAATCAGTGTAGTTGTTTCCCTTACCGTTATTTTGAAACGCAGGAGCATCGTTCTGAAAAAAAGCGACTTCAAGCCTTGCCGTGCGGTCATGGGGAAAATTTTGGGGATCGGCATCCCGATTGCGTTTCAGGACGGCCTGATTCAAGTTGCTTTTATTATTATCACGATTATTGCCAATCAGCGTGGACTGAATGACGCAGCGGCGGTCGGGATTGTGGAGAAAGTGATCAGTTTCCTCTTTTTGGTCCCCTCCTCTATGCTGTCTACCGTTTCTGCCTTGGGAGCGCAAAATATCGGTGCGGGCAAACCGGAGCGGGCCATTCAAACGCTGCGCTATGCGGTGATGCTCGCCGCAGGCTTTGGCGTGCTTGCTTCTATCGCGATCCAGTTTACAGCGGAAGGCATCGTTTCGCTGTTCACCGATCCCAGCACTGCGGACGGAGCGGCGGTGGTCCGTTTCGGCGGCCAGTATCTGCGCGGTTACATTTTTGACTGTATTTTTGCTGGCATTCATTTTAGTTTTAGCGGCTTTTTTTGCGCATGCAGGAAATCCGGCCTGTCGTTTTTACACAATATTCTCGCCATTGTATTGATGCGTGTGCCTGGCGTTTATGTGACCTCAAAATTATTCCCGGCAACGCTTCTCCCGATGGGACTGGCTACCGCGGCAGGCTCACTGCTATCGGTCGTGATCTGCCTAATCGCCTTTGGAGTCATACGGCGCAAATCAACGCTTGTTCTGGTGGAGGAGTAAGATATGGATCGGAAAAATCTCTTCCCAATAGGTGAAGTGTCAAAATTGTTTCATATCAGTGTTAGTAGTTTGCGGCACTATGAACATATCGGTTTGCTTACACCAGAATACATTTCCTCAGATTCTGGCTATCGTTACTATGGCACCGAACAATTTGAAGTACTCAACACAATCAGGTATTTGCGGGCATTGGATATGCCTTTGGCCGAGATTGAGGACTTTCTCAAAAATAAGGATATCAGCCGTATTGAGGAAAAGTTGTTACAGCAAAAGCATGCAGTCCTGAAAAAGCAACAAGAATTACAACGTATAGAACAAAAGATTAACCACCGCTTAAATTGGCTGCGAGACGCACAAAGTGTGCCTTTGGATACCGTTTCCTTAATAGAGCTTCCGTCCTGTCGCATTGTTTGGGTAGACGCTCCACTGAAAGTAGATGGCTCTCTTGATATGGAAGTGCCGATTAGAAAGCTGGATCAATCTGATGCCGAAGCCGTTGTATTTCTTGGAAAGGTCGGACTTGGCATTTCCGCGGAACATTTGCAGCAATCAAAAGTAAATCGTTATGACAGCATTTTTCTAATACTGGATCAAGAGGACATTTATACAGGTGAAACCATTACTCTTCCCAAAACACTTTGTGTACGGCTGCGTTTTCGAGGCAGTCATATAGAAGCTCCAGCGCACTATGAAAAGCTCCTTGACTACATCACAAAAGAGCAGATACAGATTGTTGGTTTTTCGCGAGAAATCACGCTCATAGTCTACCATAAAAACATAAAGATTTCTACTCAACACAAGACTGCTACACAAAAACCAGCAATTTAACACGCTGTAAAGAATCAGATTTTACACTTTTACCGCTATACAGCCCTCGCTATTCCGTGATGCAATAAAATTATGGAATAGTGGGGCTGGCTGTCGGAAACGGAGGATTTTATGTTAAGACAAGCCACCCAAAACCTGATTACCGCCCTTTATCCGAGATTGTCCCATGAGGACGAACTGCAAGGCGAGAGCAATTCCATATCGAACCAGAAAAGGATACTCGAAGCCTACGCAAAACAGAACGGCTTTACCAATCTGCGCTGGTACACCGACGACGGTTATTCCGGGGCAAATTTCCAAAGGCCGGGCTTTCAGTCTATGCTTGCAGACATTGAAGCCGGGAAAGTGGGAACCGTTATCGTCAAGGATTGTTGTGCGATAATGGGACTAAATCAGAAAGGCCTTGAAAATCAAGGGATTCTGGCTTAGTCCCTTCTTTTTTGACCTGAAAGAGGAACAATCGCTCAACAATCGGCGCACCGGATCAAAACCGGCTGGCGGTGGCTATGGAGGTACACTGCGTAAGCCCTTCCCGTTGCGCTGCCCACAACGAAAGGAGTCCATCATGAAACAGGGAACTTTGGTTTATGACCACGCAACGGATCGGTACGACATTCGCTTTGACCTTGACTGCTACTACGGCGGTCTGCACTGCGGGGAATGCTTCGATGTCATGGTCAGGGGCAAGTGGAAACCCACCCGGATCGAAATGGCTGCGGACTGGTATCTGGTCGGCATCCGCACGGACGATTTGCAGGGATTGAGGGTGAGGATGTGAAGACTTTTCTCAAGGAAGTGCTGCTTCCTCTGCTGATTGCCCTTTGTCTTGCCGCATTCTTCAAGCCGGTCTATATGGCGGACGGCGTATGTGACTACTTCCTGATGTGGCTCTGTGTCGGCTTCCCATTCGGCATCCGCAGGATGTGTCTCTGGCTCGTCCCCTTCGGTTACGGCATATCCGGCACAGTAGGAATCTTCGCACTCAACATCATCATCGGCGGTCTTATCGGAGGACTCGCCCTGATTGTCGGGCTGCTGCTCGGCATCATCCATACCATCCGAGAAATCATCTGAATATCTGAAAAGCTAAGAGGGTTTGTTTCATTCTCCAATTCGGAGCATGAAGCAAACCCTCTTTTTTTGTTGCCCGAAAGCTGGAACAATCTGCCTCTTGCAGATGACGGCGGTGCGGCGAGGAAAGGAGAGAAAACAAAATGAGCTACATGACAGCCGGTAAGCTGCAAGCCTTTGAAGCCCTCATGAAGGAGGTACCCGGCCACAACCACTATGACAGCGGATGCGACGGGATCTGCCCGGAATGTCGGTCGTGCTGTTTCCATCGTCCCTACTGGAAATATCAAACCTGTGTCTTCGAGGAATGTCCCTATTCCCCGGTGAAGCTGTCAACGCTGCGCTGTCAGCCGGTGATGGCAAGGGAGGGATAACCGCATGGCAGTCTATCGCGTCAACAAAAACCGTGGCTACACGGTCATGGCAAATTACCATCTCAGGGATAAAACCCTGTCCCTCAAGGCCGTGGGGCTACTCTCCAAAATGCTGTCCTTCAACGATGGCTGGCAGTTCTCAACGAAAGATCTTTCGGCGATCTGCAAGGAAGGCCCCGATGCTGTTCTGGCAGCTCTCAGGGAGCTTGAGGACGCAGGGTATCTCGTCCGTCATCAGTCACGGGATGAAAAAGGCCGGATGAGCAGCATGGTTTTCGAGATATACGAGAAGCCGCAGACGGGTTTGCCGGACACGGAAAAACCGCATACGGAAAAGTCGGACACGGATAATCCGTTCACGGGAAAACCGTGTACGGAAAATCCCGCACAATTAAATACTAATCAAGTAATTACCAACGAAAGAAATAACTCTCTGAGAAACTATCAATCTAT
Organism: Flavonifractor sp. An91; assembly: GCF_002159225.1. NCBI lineage: Bacteria > Bacillati > Bacillota > Clostridia > Eubacteriales > Oscillospiraceae > Flavonifractor > Flavonifractor sp. An91. Next base: position 63,122 of record NZ_NFHA01000007.1, read on the forward strand.
CAATCTTGATGGGATGGACAGGATGGATGAACGGGAGCAATACAGGGAATTGATCCGGGATAACCTTGAGATCGACATCCGCTCTCAGGATAGGCACTATGACCTTGACCGGGTAAATGAAATTGTCGAGATCATGCTGGATGCTGTTTGCTCCACAAGACCCACCATCCGTATCAACGGAGAAGATATGCCGCAGCCGGTGGTTAAGTCACGCTTCCTCAAGCTGGACAGCGGCCACATCGACTATGTGCTCCAAGCGATGAACGATTGCCCTTCCGACATTCGGAACATCCGGGCATATCTGCTTACGGCGTTGTATAACGCTTCACTGACCATAGACAACTACTATTCAGCCCGCGTGAACTACGATTTTCACGGAAAAGGCTGATGCGTAAGCATTCTCAATCAACTTAAAGGGGGTGAGATGAAAACATGATCCACATTTTACACGGTGTCCCGCCTTAGTGACAGGATTGCCCCGCAAATCTCAGAAAGGAGGTCCCCATGCAGGATGAAGTAAATACCAAAGTCGTTGCGATTGCCATTAAGGGCGGCAGGATCACTGCGGAAGTGCTGAAAAAGGCGCTCGCCAAATTCATTGAGGAAATTGAAAAGGCCGAAAAGCAAGCCTCTCAGCCCAAGACCTACCGGGGCAAGCAGTCCATCAAGCACCTTGTCGAGCAGAACGCCGCAATCAGCAACATCGAAGTGACCGACGGAAACATCAAGTCTTTCGAGCGTATCTCAAGGTCATAGAAGCGCTGCGTCCGTTCTTTGTTGGCAAAGAACTTGATGTGCTTTTCGATGATGGGCTTGTATTTCTCGTCAATGCCCAAATCCACCGAGAGCAGCGAAGCGCGGTCGGCAAAGAAGCGCCTTGAGTAGAGCAGCGTGTCTTCCAGATGGTTGTCCCGCACATCCGGCTTGGGGAAGGGGGCGTAGATGAGATAGTTTGTGGTAGTGTCCTGCCGTTCCAGAAAGAGCTTGGTGGCAAACTGATTGTCCGGCTGCAAACAGTAGACTTTGGCATTGTTCAGCTCTACATTCTGCATATCCTCCACAAACTCGCCGTTATCGTCGTACCAAAAGACGAGTTTACGGGTATCGCCGGTAAACTCAGCATTCAGCCGGTCTATGATTTGTTTGATGTTCATTTCTGCCATGCCGCTTTACTCCTTCTGGTCTATGACTACCCAAGACCCGCTCCGGTTGGAGCCTTTGCGTTTGATCTTGCCAGCTTTTTGAAGGCTATTCATGAGCCGCTTCACAGTGGCGAGGGAAACACCCAGCATCTCTACAACATCCTTCTGCGTCGCTTTCGGATTGGTTCGGAGGATGCGCAGAATCGCTTCTTCATTGGTATCATTGGGTTCAACTTTGGTGTCATTGGTATCATCGGTGTCACGCTCTTTGGGATCAATGACACCATTCTGATCGGTAGCCGCGTCTTTCCGATACAGGTTGATGCGGAAATCGCTGCCCATATCGCCGTTCAGCAGCAGATACCCATTGGTGGGATGGTAAGCTCCGTCGTGCTCCACCAGCAATTTCCATGAAAGTAACTGGTTCTTGCCTACTTTCTGAATCTGCTCCCGTGCCGTATCTGTTTCGGCCAGCTTGAGGGCGTGCTGGTACATCTTCTCGCAGAAGGCCGCAATCTCTTCCTCAGAAACAGTCTGTTCCCGCTCCATCTGGTCAAAGGAGCGGTTTGTCCCTTCCATGATACCCCCGCAAGCGCCTTGACATAAGCGCCCATATTGTTCTGTTCCAGCCAGCGTACCAAGTCCGGGTCTAAAATAGGGCGCAGTATTTTTCTGGCCGTTTTTGCTTTATCAATTATCCCAGCCTCGTATAGCATTGTTTTATAGCACCGGCCAAGCCGTACCAATGTAGCGTCCGTCCATCCGGCCACTTTTTCATTTTGCTGTTGCTTATCTTTGAAAAAAACACGCACATCGCTGTCCGAAAGCTCGGTTGTGCCAAGGATCATCTTTTCCCGGATCACTTCATAGACAAAATCAAAGAAAAGCGTGTCATACGCCATAGCAGCAATTAGGACAAAGAGCTTTTGCGTTGCAAGGTCGCTGCGTGTGAAAAGCGGGATGAAGCTTTCATCTAAAGCCCTGATGCGGCCTGTGACAGTATGATAAATCTGATTGGCTCGGAGAGTAGTCGGGGCTGCAAACAGGTTCTCGTTCAGGGCAAGGGATTTTATCTGTTCGGCATTCTTTCCTTCATGAAGAAGCTCCACCACTTTGCGGAACTCTATAAACCAGAAGGATAACTTCACTGCGCCCGCACTGTATTCTTTTCGTTCCATCTCGATTGTTGACCTCCTTGATTGCTGGACTATTTTTCCTCGCGTACAGCTTCGCAGATGTCCCCAATATCGCAATCAAGGTAATCGCAGATGCGTAGCAAAATAGGGAGAGCGACTTCTTCGCCCTTGTTGAGCTTGCTCATCGTACCAGCTGCAATCCCGACCTCTTTGCGCAAAGTTACTTTTGAGATGTCTCTCTGGATGAGCAGTACCCACAGTTTTTTATAACTTATTTTCATGTCGATGCTCCTTGTTTTTCGAGATACGGCGAGGCTACAAAAACACATTATAATTATAGCGGAAACACTCGAAACACGCAACAGCATCTTTTGCGTATTTACAAAAAAGTTTCAAGTTCTTGGATCGAACATCTAAAAACAAAACCCGAGCGCCTTTCAGCGACTCAGGTCAGACCATTGGGGGTGGATAAGCCGATCCCTTTTGAATACAGCCTTTGTGTAAAAGTCGAGGGACATGACCATAACCTCCTTGGTCTGATGCCTCTTCTAACTTTAGCTAAAACACAAACGCCGTTCTGTTGGCCAGTAAGGCCAGCAAAACGGCGCGTAATCTTATAAGTACTTATTTCATATAGTAGTGGATCACCTCTCCATTTGATTGATAAAATGAGTGATGCGTGGTATAATAGAGTTAAACATCTACAGTTGTGAGGCTTTGCATGAAAAATAAAAAACCACCTTTTGAAATTACAAATCAAATCATCGACTACGTGGCGGAGATTTCCGAGCTGGTGGGCCGTATGACTGCCTCCTCTCCCCTTTCCACAAATCCTACGCTCCGCCGTGCCAATCGCATCCGAACCATCCATGGTTCCCTGGCCATCGAGCAAAATACGCTTTCTCTGGAACAAGTAACTGCGGTACTCAATGGCAAACACGTTCTCGCGCCACCAAAGGACATTGCCGAGGTCAAGAACGCCTTTGAGATTTACGATCGGCTAGAGGATCTGGATCCCTATTCAGTGGACGACCTGTTGACTGCCCACGGTATTATGACGCGGGGTTTAGTAGAAGAGGCTGGCATATTCCGCACCCGACCCGTTGGCGTGGTAGACAGTGAAGGGCACGTCCTGCATTTTGGAACATTGCCCCAATATATACCTGGTCTGGTAATGGAATTATTGGAGTGGGTAAAGAACAGCGAGGTGCATATGCTCATCCGCAGTTGTGTGTTCCACTATGAACTGGAACTGATCCACCCCTTTGCCGATGGTAATGGACGTGTGGGCCGCCTGTGGCATACACTGCTACTCTCCAAATGGAATTCGGCCTTTGCCTGGCTGCCAGTGGAGTCCATCATCCACGACCGCCAGCAGGAGTATTATGAGGCCATCAATGCCTCCAACAATGCGGGAGAATCTACGGTATTTATTGAGTTCATGCTTTCATCCATCAAGGCATCGCTCATAGACGCGATCAGAACGAGCGACGAAATGAGCGATGGAAAAATGGACAAGGCGACCTTCCGTTGGAACAAAATCCATGACTTCCTGAAGACCCACGACTATATCATGAATGCTGATGTGCGGGAGTTGTGTGGAGTATCAGCTGCAACAGCAAACCGGGTTCTAGGCAGCCTTGTAGCAAATGGGAAACTGGTCAAACATCATATTGGTAGCTTTTGGGCATATCATCCATGCGCACATACAAATGTGCTATTATACAGGATCTTGAGAAAATCAAAAGGAAAGCCGAAGTCTTAGATGATGGTGATGAAATCAAAATTATTTTTAAGCCCGGCGACGACAACACAGCTGTTGATACTTTGAAAATTCCAGATACGATGTCAACTACATGATTATTATAATCTCACCCCCGCTCGGAGAGGCTTGAATTCAAGTTCTTCCGAAAAGGGGTGAGATTTGCTGTTTATCAGAAGTACACTGGATATCTTCGCATTTGCTCATACAGAGTCTGCTCCACTCTGGATATGACCGAGTTGGAGTATAACGCCCTGACAGAATCGAGCGTTTTTGAAACGTCAGTCCGGGAAAACGAGAGCTTCAGTTGTGAGCCATACAGCGCCTCAGCAGCTTCTACCTGCACGTCAAAGTCCACGTCAAAGGGCTTGGCGCGCACACGGCTGATACAGGCATAGACATCCTTATCCACAGGATAGTCATTCAGATCCGACAGCAGCGCCAGCCCATGATCAAAAATCGGGCAGAGGCGAAACTCCTTTGTTTTCTCATTCCGGATCACAGCCAAATTGTTTGTATGTCGATCCTCATTTAGGAAAAAGGAGTCCAACTCCAACAGCAAAGTCAGATACTTCCCCACCTCAGTCAGGGAGGTAGTCCTCTCTACAAAATCTACCGTATATCGAATCCGCTCCTGCGGCTCGCTGATCCTACCAAGTACCGCCGCCAGGCTCTGACCTTTATAGGCGCGGTGTAATTTCTCAAAGGACACCAGCATCTCGTCTTTGGCCCGAAAATTTTTGCTGACACAGCCGGGAAGATCTTTTTCCTTATACTGATGAATCCATACAGGCTCATATTCCACGAAATCGGGCACATTGGACTGTTTCAACAGCTGCGAAACCACAACCTCGGCCAACGCCTCATAGCCCATATGGTCGGCTTTGTACCACTTGCCTTTCAGCTGCCACTTGGGCTGATCTCCTTTGGACGTGTGTCCTTGCATGGGTTCCTGCTCAACCGTATCAAGATTGATCCTGTCCATACGTCTCCCCTTCCATCGGGTAATAGCTGAATTTCAGCCACATATCATCCTCAGCTGTCCGCCCTCTGGTTTTTTCCGCAATCTGCAGAGGATCATAGGATGTGAGCTGAAGCTGCTTCAATAAGTCTTTGACATTTCCACGGGTGGCAGGAAAGCAGCGATCTCTCAAAAACGCCTCAAAGTCATCCCAGGTAGGTGCTTCCGTTACCCCGAAGGCACGGTGAAGCACATCCTTCGTTTTATTCCGGGCCATGACTCTTTGATTGAGAAAATCCACGTCAATGATCGTGCACGGGTACTGCTGATACATATAGGTTATGCGTAATGTATAGCCTTTCGCCGGTTTTTCATTGAGGTACTTCCCAATAATCTGCCTGGAGGTTTGGTAACGCTCCGCCACTTGCTTCATCGTCATTCCGTTTTCAAGCAGGCTGCGGATGGCCTGCACATCCTCCGCAGTGAATTTTTTCTTTCGGCCTGCCTTGCGCGGATTCTTTTCCCTGTATGCTCGGGCGATCCTTTCTAGTTCATTTACGTCATCCGTTCCAAACAAGTCCAAGCACAGTTTGTGATAATCCACTTTCTCTACCCTCCTCCCGTTATAAATTATATGCAATTATTTTAATTTAATTCCATTATAACGGAACCGTTGAAATTGTCAACCGTAATTTAGATTCTACCCGCCTTCGGATAGTGGCCGGGCTCTGCCACACATTGATAGAGTACGGCTCCGCAATTCCGGCAAATCAGGTATTTCAGCCTGTTTCCGCGAAGTCCGTAGTACTGAAAGGTGACGAGACCTTCACCGTGCTGCCAACCTTCACCGATGTCTTCTGAGCCACAATAACGGCACTTTGTAATAGGCACTTGCTTCATAACATATACTCCTTTCTACGCCATATTTGCAAACACAGCATACCGAAAGGAGCTACGCAAGTCGAGAGAGAGGTCCTGCTCAAAACGGAGAAAAACAGAGCGTGTCATGTCTCCCACCGCGTTTCCAGCGCCTCACGCAGCAGTTCCGCAAACCGTTCCAAATGAAAACTGATATACCCAAAGTCTGTGTCCCCTTCCAGCGGAAAGTCAACGTCACCCGCTCGACAGGCAGTCTCTATTACAACGTATGCCGCTGGCAGCTCCCCGTCTTCCAGCAAGGCCTCAAGGATCTCACACACAATAGCCAGTGTATAATCTCCACCTTCCTGGTCAAAGAAATAGTCTGCCAGTTCCGCGGCACTGTCTACCACTTCGGCATACTGCTCTTTCTTGTTTTTCATGATAATCACCTCCTAATTTTCAGAGATAATCTGTCCACCACACGTGGACGCTATTTCTATTTCCGATGCTTATTTGATGCTTATGGATTGAAACACATAAACCTGGTGAAACGAAGTGATCAGTTAACGCCAAAAAGGTGGAACTCCAGACACTAAAAGCTCTATTGAAGCTGGAGACACCCCTCGCCTACGCCTCATAACCCGGAGGTTGGAGGTTCAAATCCTCCCCCCGCAACCAGAAAAAGAACCGCAATCCAATGGATTGCGGTTCTTTTTATTTTTTCATTGGATGTATTCCGCGGCCGATCCTGGAGCCTGTAGAAAAAGCTACCCTCCCTGGCTCAATAAACAGAGGCGGTGAATGTCGCTCGACATTCACCGCTTTTTTTGTCCAAATCCGGTTAACTCGCTTCTTCAGCCAGATTTCCGGTATAAAGCTGATAGTATTTTCCTTTCTTTTCGATGAGCTCATCATGGGTTCCCCGCTCGATGATGCGGCCCTGATCCATAACCATAATGCAGTCGGCGTTGCGCACCGTGGACAGCCGGTGGGCAATCACAAAGGTAGTCCTGCCGGCCATCAGGGCGTCCATGCCGTCCTGCACCAGCTTTTCGGTCCGGGTATCAATGGAGGAGGTGGCCTCATCCAGGATCAGGGCAGGGGGATCGGCCACCGCCGCCCGGGCAATGGCCAGCAGCTGCCGCTGTCCCTGGCTCAGGTTGGCGCCGTCACCGGTGAGCATGGTATCATACCCGTTGGGCAGGCGGCGGATGAAGCCGTCGGCGTTGGCCAGCTGGGCCGCAGCAACGCACTCCTCATCACTTGCCTCCAGATTGCCGTATACAGCAGCATCTGGGCCTGTACGCCGGTCACATCAGACGCAGCCAAATAATAATTTGCCATTCGCTCCATCTGAATGCAGATTTGTCTGTTGTCCCGGGCCAAACGGCTCCGATCCACTGCCATAGCTGTATCCCTCCTTTTATATCCAAGCTAATTGTTAGATACCTTACTATTTATAGCACGATAACCCTTGTATGTGAAATACAAATCTGCTATCATCAATAAAAGAGTTTTATTGTTTTTATGCATTGTATAAAAGCAGAAATATGGTACGGGGTGATTTGGTTGAATACAACACAATTAGAATGTTTTATGGCGGTGGCGGACTTTTTAAACTTCTCCCGGGCGGCGGAACATCTGCGAATCACCCAGCCCGCAGTCAGTCACCAGGTCAAAACACTGGAGGACGAACTTGGGGGCCAGCTCTTCAGCCGCACCAGCAAATCCGTTCGGCTGACCCAGGCAGGACATATGTTTTTGCAGTATGCAGGCCAAATGCTCAAGCTGGCCCGGATCTCTCAGGTCCAGGTCAAACGTTGCCAGGCTGCCCAGCCCACACGGCTGGAGATCGGCTGCCGCAGCGCCGCCGATCTCCAGCTGATACGCCCTGCCCTGGATCGCCTGCGGCAGGAGGCCCCGGGCATCCTTCCCCTGCTCCGCCTCTACCCCTTCAGCGCGCTGGACAACCTGATGGCAGATGGCGAAATTCAGCTGCTGTTTGCCTTTCAGGAAAACGCCCCCAAAAACAGCGTCTACCGGGAACTGGTGCGCTGTCCGGTGGTATGTGTATGTCGGGAAGATCACCCGCTGGCCCAGCAGGAGGAGCTCACCCTGGAGCAGCTGAAACAGGCCGGACGGATCGCCGCCATTCACCCTCCCGCCTGCCCCTCCTCCCTGTTCGCCATCCAGGGACAGATCGTCACCGCCAACGATCCGGACCAGGTCATCTTCTGCGATACCCAGGAGACCCTTCTTACCATGGTGGAAACCGGCTATGCTTTTGCGGTCATGGCTGTCTTTCCCCAACTGCGGCGCCCCGGGCTGCGCTACCTCCCTCTGAAGGAGTTTTCTCCCCTGTCCTACGGAGCCGTCTGGCCCAGCGGTGGTCGGAATCAGGCCCTTCGCACCTTTCTTCATCTGCTGGAGGATACCCTGCACCTGCCGGAACCTGAAAACGCATAGCATATCAGTTTTCAAAGCGACCTGACACAACTACAGGCGACCACTTTGACCACTATCCGTCCCGGAGACGGGCAAGCTCAGCCGGAAGAAATACTGGTACTCCGGACCAAAAGAGAAACGAGGCCCTGCCCGGCAAGATGCCGGGCAGGGCCTCGTTCTCACTCACAGTTTTTGTATCTCCGCCCAAGATTCTCAGTCCGCCTCCTGAAAAGAGACCGTCAGTTCCTCTTTGGGCTGCCCTAAGTACTGCCTGGATTCCTCCAGCCGCTCCTCCATCCTGGCTACTTCCGTCTGGATGTCCTCCCGGCTTTTTCTGCGATTCCAGCGCAGGAACATATGGTAGCGCTGCTGAAGGGACTCCATCTTGGGCGGAAACCGGATCTCTTCACCATTGATCCAGTTGCCCTCCAACTCATTGCGGCAGATCTCGTCGTCCATCACCGCCATATAGAGCGCGTATCGGGTATATTCTTCCAGCAGAATGCGTCTCCTCCGCCGGCGGCAAACCGCGCCTGCCACGCAGGCGCCCAAAATACCAAGCCCTGCCGCTGTTTTCAGCTTATTCATCGTCGTATTTATCCCCCAACGAATTTAATCTGCTTTCCGGTCCGTTCCTCCAGAAACCGGCGGAACTCCGCCACACTTCCACCCTCCAGCCCCTCTTTTTCAAAGGCACTGGCATGGTTTTTCCCCATAATAAAAAAGATGTATGCTCTGCTCTCTGCCAGCACAGTGACCTTATCATACTTCCACTGTGTCACAGCTCCGGCAATTTGAGTCTCAAAGCAATCCTGCTGAAACGTGGTACTGCTGAACTCCGTGCCGGGCAGCGCCCGCCGCCGGGCAATATAGCCGTTCAGCCAATCCTGCTTCCACTGTACTACCAGCAGAAAAACGATCACCACTCCGTTGGTACCCACATACCAGGGATCGTCCCAGGACGCATAGATGGACAGCAGGCAAATACCAATCAAAACGGCACAGACGACTTTAAGCCATAGATTCATCTTGACCCGGACTGTTTTCCGCAGTGCTCTGGCCATGGCGGTCAGGGTCTTTTGGGAATATCGGGTGCTGCATACAAACTCCATAACAGCCCTCCTCCATCCTGCAATTCTGATGTAAGCAGTATATCAGATGGCAGGCAGGGATACAGAAAGGTTTTCTGAAGGCTGTCTTAACAATCCTAAAGGTTGCCCCTCCTGTGCCGTTCCCCATTCTTGCACCGCTGTAGAAACTATGGTATCATACCATTTCACAGGAGGGATCGCCATGCCAGACTCCACCATTACCAAAAAAGCGCTGGCTCAGGCGCTGAAGGAGCTCATGCGGGAAATGCCCATTGAAAAAATCAATGTGGCCTTTATCTGCCAGCGGTGCGGCATGAAACGGCAGAGCTTCTATTACCATTTCCGGGATAAATACCACCTTATTAACTGGATCTTTGATTCTGAGATAGGTGCGGTACTACGGGACAGTCCTGACGCCGCTCAGGAAGATCCCTGGGATAAGTTCCAACAGCTATGCGACTATTTCTATGAAAACCGGGTCTTTTATCGCTCCGCGCTGCAAGTGAAGGGGCAGGACTCCTTTCTCGTTCATTTTCAACGAAGCGTCTTTTCCATCTTCAAACACTACTTCTCCTTCCTGCCGGCAGACGGAAAATGTGACGAATTTACCGCCAACTTTTTTGCTGACGCTATTGTCTGCTGCATTGCACGGTGGATCCTGTCAAGAAACGGGATGCTACCCGAAGAATTCACCCGGAACGTAAAGCAGCTGGGCGCCGTGATCCGCTTTGCGGAACAGCGTTCCTCATTTCCCGCCGAATCTTTTGATTTGTAATGTTTATAGAGAAACTGCAACAAAATCGGGATATGTCAAAATTTTTGACATATCCCGATTTTGTCTCATGACAGTCTCTGCCGGTTCCCGTTATAATGGCAGAAAACTGTGATGCAGTACGGAAAGGATGAACTATATGAGCAATCCCGTAAAAGACGCCATGCAGCGGTTTGCCATCAATCAGGTCCTTCGTTATCTGGACGGCAATCCGGAGGAAAACATCCCCAAGCTCATGGAGCTGTTTGACAAATATACCCCGTCCGACTGGTACCGGCCTCAGCGGGATGCCTTCCGCAAGGCTATTCAGGAAAAGAACAACTGGTATCAGCTGATCCTGCGGTTCTTCCAGCTAGATGTGGGGGTGCGGAAGGCCTTTGCTGAGAACTTCCTGCTCAATGCCAGTCTGAAGGGCAGCGCCATTCAGGAGGAGATCAGCAAGCGGGAGGACTGCAACATCCCCTGGGCCATCCTGCTGGACCCCACCTCCGCCTGCAATATGCACTGCACCGGCTGCTGGGCGGCGGAATACGGTCACCAACTCAACCTGAGCCTGGAGGATCTGGACTCTATCATCACCCAGGGCAAAAAGCTGGGCACCTATATGTACATTTATACCGGCGGCGAGCCGCTGGTACGCAAAGGGGACATCATAAAGCTCTGCGAAATGCACCCGGACTGTATGTTCCTGTCCTTTGCCAACGGCACTCTGATCGACGAGGCTTTCTGTCAGGAGATGCTGCGGGTGAAAAACTTTGTCCCCGCCATCTCCCTGGAGGGCTTTGAGGCCGCAAACGACTCCCGGCGGGGAGAGGGTGTCTATCAGAAGGTCCACGCGGTCATGGCTCTGCTGAACTCCCACAATCTGCCCTTCGGCATCTCCACCTGCTATACCAGCCGCAATGTGGACGACGTAAGCAGCGAACGGTACTTTGACCAGCTCATTGACAGCGGTGCCCTGTTCGCCTGGTTCTTCCACTATATGCCCGTGGGCAACGACGCCGCCGTGGAGCTGCTGCCCTCCCCGGAGCAGCGGTCCAAAATGTACCATGCCATCCGCACCTTCCGCTCCACCAAGGCCATCTTCACCCTGGACTTCCAGAACGACGGCGAATATGTGGGCGGCTGCATCGCCGGCGGCCGGCGGTATCTCCACATCAACGCCAAAGGCGATGTGGAGCCCTGTGTGTTTATCCACTATTCCAACGTAAATATCCACGATGTAAGTTTGCTGGACGCCCTGAAATCTCCTCTCTTCCAGGCCTATCACCGCAGTCAGCCCTTCAACAATAATATGCTCCGCCCCTGCCCTATGCTGGAAAACCCGGAGTTCTTACCCAAAATGGTAGCCGAAACTGGGGCTGTCAACACCGACTACCAAAGTCCGGAAAGCCCGGAGCATCTGTGCGAAAAGACGATTCCTTATGCCCAACGGTGGAAACCGGTAGCCGATGCGCTCTGGCAGGAATCTCATTCCCAACAGCCTTCATAATCCATATCCAGCCCTTCTCTCCAAAACGATCCCCCCAGCGCGTCTGCAAACAGCCGCGCTGGGGGGATCGCCGCGTTACGTGGTAACCGTGCCCCTCACTCTTTTGCCCGATACAGGCGGCAGGGGCGGCCGCCTGTATCGTAATTGATGGTGCTGAAGGCCTCTCCACGCTCCACTAGGTAGTTGGCATAACGGCGCACCGTCACCACCGACAAATTGGTCTGTTTGGAGAGGGCCTCGCTGGGCAGGCCCTGGGGCGGCGCGGCCCGGAGACAGGATCGGATGAGCTGCAGGGTGCTCTCCTGGAGGCCCTTGGGGGCGCTGTGCTCCCCGGACTCCGGCGGGGCAAACAGTTTATCCAGCTCTCCCTGGGTCACTTCCTCCCCCATGACCGCCTCCCGGTGGCGGCAAAAGGTATCCAGCGCCTGCTGGAATCGCTCGTATGTAAAGGGCTTGACCAGATAGTCCACCACTCCCATTTTAAGCAGCTGGTCCACGGTGGCGGCATCGTTGGCGGCAGTGACCATGATAGCGTCTACAGGGATGGCCCTCTCCCGGAGGGCGTGAAGGAGCTCCACCCCGGTAAACAGCGGCATATAGACATCCAGCACCACCAGATCCGCCGGATTCTGAGCCAACCACTCCAGGGCGGCCCGTCCGTCCTGAAAGGTCTGGATCACCCAAAACCGTGGGTCTTTCTCTGTAAAGGTCCGGTCCAGCAGCGAAACCATGGGATCGTCTTCCACAATCACAACGCGATACATCCAAACTCACTCTCCGTCCTCCGGGACCTCCTCCCGGCAAAAGCTCACAAAAAACGATGTGCCCACTCCCGGCCCCGATTCCACCCGGATCTGCCCGTGATAGGCCTCCACCACCTCCTGGACCAATGCCAGGCCGGTACCCCGGCTGCGGCCCTTGGTGGATACGCCCCGCTGAAACAGAGTCTGACGCAGGGCCGGGGAGATGCCGGGCCCGGTATCCTCCACGCACAGCAGCAGGCTGTCCTCGCTCTCCCGGATGCTCACCGACACCTCTTTGATGGCACGGCGGGACTGGTTGAGCACCTCGATGGCGTTTTCGATCAGATTGCCCAGAATGGTCACATAGGCCTCCGGCGGCAGCCAGAGGCTCTCCTCACTGAGGGTGCTCTCCCGGTCCAACCGCAGATGGATACCCAGTTCGTTGGCCCGGCTGGTCTTACCTACCAGCAGCGCCCCCACCGAGGGCTGGCGGATCTGGTTCATAATGCGGCTCACCGCCACCCGCTGGGTCCGGGTGGTATCCATAATGTACTCCTGGGCCTTTTCCGGCTCTCCGATCTGGAGCAGACCCAGGATCACATGGAGCTTATTCATAAATTCATGGGTATAGGCCCGCATAGCCTCCACCATATGCTGCACGCCCGTCAGATCATCCGCCATACGGGTCAGCTCGGTGCGGTTGCGGAAGATGCTCACCGCACCAGCCAGCGTTCCATTCTCATACAGCGGCATCCGGTCAGCCAGCACCCGAATCTGTTTCAGAGAGTTCATACTCACGTTGTACTCCGACTGGCCGGTGCGGAGGATGCGGTCCAGCGTGGAACGGGGATAGACCTCATGGAGGGGCCGGCCTACGGCAGTCTGCCGTTCAATGGAGAGCATCTCCGCCGCCGCCTTGTTGAGAAAAATCACCTTCTGCTCTGCATCGATGGCCAGGATACCCTCCTCAAGCGCGTCCAGGATATCCTCCCTCTGGTGGAACCGGCGGGCAAAGGCGTCCGGCTCATAACCCATCAGAGACTGCTTGATGCTGCGGGACAGGCGCATGGCCAGCAGAGAACCCAGCACTGCCGCCACCACACCCACCGCCAGCAGGCGAAGCACCGTGTGCAGACCCACCAGAGCCATGCTGCGGAAGTAGACTCCTACAATGACGAAGCCGATCACTTCCCCCGCCTCGTCCCGCACAGGGGCATAGGCGGAGTGGTCCGAGCCCATGGGCCCCGTCTCATTGGAGGTGTAGGGAGCCGCACCGGCCAGCGCCGCCTGCTGGGCCGTCCCCACATAGGAGGTGCCGATCAGGGTGCTGTCCGGCACATAGAGCAATTTGGACTGGGTGTCCCCCACCAGGATCAAGTCAATATCGGAAGTACGGCTGGTGGTTTCGTCCAGATAATCGGACAGCTCCTCTATAGTACGCTCCCCCTGCAGGGCCTCCTGGATCATAGGTACCTGGGACAGAATGGACGCGGAATTGAGCAGATTGTTGTCAAGAGCCGTCTGTTCACTGCGCAGGGTAAAATAGAGGGTCCCGCCTATGGAAAGAGCAATGGATACGATGACAATCACCAGGTTCATCCGCATCAACCGGGCACGGATGGAGGATCTGGCCTGTGTGGACATAGACACCCGCCTCCTTTGTTACCAGTATAGGAAAAACCGCGAAGCCTGTCAAACAAAAGCCGGCAGCCGTCCCAGGCATACTTTTGCGCCAAAGCGCAAATGATGCGGATAAGCCCTGACAGCGCCTGCTGTGGAACCATAGCATCTTTTTCCATTCTTTTGCGCTTTCCTTTTGGTAACTCTCATTAAAAGCTTATTTTCCGTGTATTTTCATTACTTTTTTTACTTTCAAAAGGGTTACAGAAATTTGGACCAGGTAGTAAGATAAGGCCTGCGAAAACGAGGTGATGTGTTTGGATGCATTCAAGGAATCCCTGGTGGAGGAGTTGGGAAACCACACCGCTTTCACCATCCCGCTGTTTGGAGGCATTCCGGTGGCGGAGTCGGTGGTGGTGACCTGGATCGTCATGGCTGTACTGGTCATTGCGGCGCTGCTGCTGACCCGGAACCTGAGCGTACGCAATCCCGGCAAGGTCCAGATCGCCCTGGAGAGCGCGGTGCAGTTCCTCAACGGCTTCGTCAAGACCAACATCGGCAGTCACTGGCGGCCTTTTGCCCCCTACCTGGGCACGGTGGCGCTGTATATCGGTTTTGCCAATATCATTGGCATCTTTGGTCTGACGCCGCCTACAAAGGACATCAGCGTGACCACCGCCCTGGCCCTGATGAGTATGCTGCTCATCTATGGCTCCCAGTTCCGGTACAACGGTCTGCTGGGCGGACTGAAGAAGTTCGCCGCGCCCATGCCGCTGCTGCTCCCCATCAATCTGATGGAGGTCATCATCCGGCCCCTGGCGCTGTGTATGCGTCTGTTCGGCAACGTATTGGGCGCATTCATCATCATGGAGATGCTCAAATTTGTGGTCCCGGTATTTCTGCCGGCGGTATTCAGCATCTACTTCGACCTGTTTGACGGGTTAATCCAAATGGTCGTCTTTGTGTTCCTGACCACACTGTTCACCGGCGAGGGCATCAAAGAGGAAGAGTAAGGCACATTCATCCAAGAAACATTTGATTTACAGGAGGAAATTATCATGTCTATGGCTATCATTGCTGCCGCAATCGCAGTCTTCACCGGCATCGGCGCCGGTATCGGCATCGGCTTCGCCACCGGCAAGGCCAGCGAGGCCATTGCCCGTCAGCCCGAGGCCTCCGGCAAGATCAACAGCGCTCTGCTGCTGGGCTGCGCCCTGGCAGAAGGTACCGCCATCTTCGGCTTCATCACCGCTCTGCTCATCATCTTCGTCGGTTAAAGGGGGCGCCCCCAATGCTGGAGTTCCATCTTTCCACCATTCTCTTCACCATTATCAACCTGCTGATACTCTTTTTCCTGCTGAAGAAGTTTCTCTTCGGCCGGGTCAACGCTGTGCTGGAACAGCGGGCCGCTCTGGTGAAGGGCGAGATCTCCTCCGCGGAGGAAAATAACCGTCAGGCCGAAGCGCTGAAGGCCCAGTACGAGGGCAAGCTGACCGACGCCCGGCATGAGGCCGCCAAGATCGTGGCCGACGCCCAGAACCGGGCCCAGCGTGTCTACGAGGGCAAGATGGCCGAAGCAGAGACCGACGCCAAGCGTCTGCGCAGCGAGGCTGAGGCCCAGATCGCCGAGCAGCGGGACGCCATGCTGCGGGGCGCCCGGAACGAGGTGGCCTCTCTGGCCCTGCTGGCCGCCGCCAAAGTGGCCCAGCGGTCTATGGACGGCGACGACGACAAGGCCTTTGTGGATACATTCCTGTCGGAAGTGGGTGAGCAGGCATGAATGAGTTGGCCCGCCGCTATGCAGAGGCACTCTATGCCGTCTCCCCCGACGAGGAGACCCTGCAAGCCACCGCTCAGGCCATGATGGCGGACGCCCCTCTGTGGGAGGCCCTGTGCTCCCCCGCCGTCCAAGCCTGGGAAAAGGAGCGTGTTCTGGACCGGCTGCCCATTCTGGACGGCCACGGTCTGCTGATGCGTTTTTACCGCCTGCTGGCGGAAAAGGGCCGTATGACTCTGCTGCCCGACATTCTGGAAGCCTTCCATGACAAGGCCCTGGCTCAGCGGGGGGCGGTCCGCTGCCGCCTGACCTGTGTCCGTGTCCCCGATGAAGCGGAGCAGGAAAAGCTGAAACAGGCCCTGTGCCGGCTCCATCACAAGGCTGATGTGGTCTTTGAGATCCGCATCGATCCGTCTCTGCTGGGCGGATTCACGCTGGAGCTGGAGGGCGTAACCTATGACAAGAGCGTCCGGGGCGCGCTGGCCGGTCTGAGCCGGCAACTGGAAGAGAGGCGAATGGCATGAAAACCAATCCCGAAGAAATCGTCTCCATCCTGCGGGAGGAGATTCAAGGGTATGATACCCGCGTACGGCGGGATGAGACCGGCACCGTGCTGGAAGTAGGCGACGGCATTGCCACCGTCTACGGCTTGGACAAGGCGGTATACGGCGAACTGGTAGAGCTGGACACCGGCGTCAAGGGCATGGTCATGAACCTGGCCCGGGACAGCGTGGGCGTGGTACTGCTGGGCAGCGACGCCGGAGTCCGGGAGGGCACCGTGGTACGCCGCACCGGCCACCCTGCCGACGTGCCCGTGGGCGACAGCCTGATCGGCCGCGTCGTGGACGTGCTGGGCCAGCCCATCGACGGTCTGGGCCCCATTGAGGCCACCGAAACCCGCCCCATTGAGCATGAGGCCAGCGGCGTGGTCAGCCGTGAGCCGGTGAACGTCCCCCTTCAGACCGGTATCCTGGCCATCGACGCCATGGTACCCATCGGCCGGGGCCAGCGTGAGCTCATCATCGGCGACCGGCAGACCGGCAAGACCGCCATCGCCGTGGACACCATTCTGAACCAGAAGGGTCAGGATGTGATCTGCATCTATGTGGCCATCGGCCAGAAGGCCTCCACCGTGGCCCGTATTCAGGATACCCTGAAGAAGCACGGCGCCATGGACTACTCCATCATCGTCTCCTCCACCGCCAGTGAGTCCGCCCCCCTCCAGTACATCGCCCCCTATTCCGGCGCGGCCATGGGCGAGTACTTCATGAGCCGCGGCAAGGACGTGCTCATCGTCTACGACGATCTGAGCAAGCACGCGGTGGCCTACCGTACCCTCTCCCTGCTGCTCAAGCGGTCTCCCGGCCGTGAGGCCTATCCCGGCGACGTGTTCTACCTCCACTCCCGGCTGCTGGAGCGGGCCTGCCGCCTTACCAAGGAATACGGCGGCGGCTCTATGACCGCCCTGCCTATCATCGAGACCCAGGCCGGTGATGTGTCGGCCTATATCCCCACCAACGTCATCTCCATCACCGACGGCCAGATCTATCTGGAAAGCGACCTGTTCTTTGCCGGCCAGCGGCCCGCCGTCAACGTAGGCCTGTCGGTATCCCGTGTAGGCGGCTCCGCCCAGACCCGGGCCATCAAAAAGACCGCCGGTACCCTGCGTATCGACCTGGCCCGGTTCCGTGAGCTGGAGGTCTTTACTCAGTTTGCCTCCGATCTGGACCCCGCCACCCAGCAGGCTCTGGACCACGGCCGCCGCCTGCTGGAGCTGCTGAAGCAGCCTCTGTACAACCCCATGCCGGTAAGCCGCCAGGCCATCATCCTCTATGCTGCCACCAACGGACTTCTGGACGACGTGCCTCTGGACAAGGTACGCTCCTTCGTGCTGGACTTTGCCCAGGAGATGGAGCAGGAACACACCGACGTGGTGGACGAGATCCAGTCCACCGGCAACCTGAGCGGCCCGGCCATTGAGACCATCCGCTCGGTGCTGGACAACGCCAAGAAACGGGTGAGCGCCACATGGCAAGCATAAAAGAGATCCGCACCCACATCAAGAGCGTGGAGCAGACCCTGAAGATCACCAACGCCATGTATCTCATCTCCTCCTCCAATCTTCAGAAGGCCCGGAAACAGCTCACCGATGTGGAGCCCTACTTTCAGAAGATCGAGACCACCATCTCCGACATTCTCCACCACTCCCCGGAGATCAGTCACGTTTTCTTTGACAAGCGTCCCAGCGTTCAGCCGGAGGACCGTAAGATCGGCTATATTGTCATCACCGGCGACAAGGGCCTGGCAGGCGCCTACAACCACAACATTCTGAAGCTGGCCGAGCAGAAGATGAGCCGGCATCCCCATACCAGCCTCTTCGTGGTGGGTCAGGTGGGCCGCTCCTATTTCCAGGAGCACGGCATCCCCATCGATGTGGAGTTTCTCTATACCGCCCAGGACCCCAACATGGGCCGGGCCCGGGATATGGCCGAGCTGATGATCGACTTCTATCTGGAGGAACAGCTGGACGAGGTCTATATCCTCTTCACCCGCATGGTGAATACCTTCCGCATGGAGCCCACCGTCCACAAGCTGCTGCCTCTGGACCCAGACGTCTTTCCCGACTATGAGAAAAACCGGGACACCTACAATCGGGACGTGGTATACGTCCCCTCCGTCAAGGCGGTTATGGACCGCCTTGTGCCCGGCTATGTGAAGGGCGATATCTTCGGCGCTCTGGTGGAATCCTACTGCTCGGAGCAGAACGCCCGCATGACCGCCATGAAATCCTCCAGCGACAATGCCCGGGCTATGCTGCAAAATTTGAATCTGTCTTATAACCGGGCCCGCCAGGCCGCCATCACCCAGGAGATCACCGAGGTGGTGGGCGGCGCCCAGGCCGCACTGTAAAAAGTCCAAGGGAGATTACGATATGAAGGAAAACAAGGGAACCATTGTACAGGTCATGGGACCTGTTGTGGACGTTGCCTTTGACCAGGGCAGCCTGCCCGAGATCAAGGAGGCCCTGGAGGTCCAGCTGAACGGTCAGCGCCAGGTCATGGAAGTGGCGCAGCATATGGGCGGCGACACCGTCCGCTGCATTATGCTCTCCCCCAGCGAGGGCCTGGGCCGCGGCATGGAGGTCATCGCTACCGGCGCTCCCATCTCCATCCCCGTGGGCGAAGGCGTGCTGGGCCGGATGTTCAACGTCCTGGGTGACGCCATTGATGAGAAGGGGCCGGTGAAGGCCAAGGAAAAATGGTCCATCCATCGCCAGCCCCCCGCCTTTGAAAACCAGCGTCCCGTGGTGGACATCTTTGAGACCGGCATCAAAGTCATCGATCTGCTGGCCCCCTACGCCAAGGGCGGCAAGATCGGCCTGTTCGGCGGCGCCGGCGTGGGCAAGACCGTGCTCATTCAGGAGCTGATCCACAACATCGCCACCGAGCACGGCGGCTACTCCATCTTTACCGGCGTGGGCGAGCGTACCCGTGAGGGCAACGACCTGTGGCGGGAAATGACCGAATCCGGCGTCATTGAAAAGACTGCCCTGGTCTTCGGCCAGATGAACGAGCCCCCCGGAGCCCGTATGCGGGTGGCCCTTACCGGCCTGACCATGGCCGAGTACTTCCGGGATCAGGAGAAGCAGAACGTGCTGCTCTTCATCGACAACATTTTCCGTTACGTTCAGGCTGGCTCCGAGGTGTCCGCCCTGATGGGCCGGATGCCCTCGGCCGTGGGCTACCAGCCCACCCTGGCCAACGAGATGGGCGCGCTCCAGGAGCGCATCACCTCCACCAAGGACGGTTCCATCACCTCGGTACAGGCCGTCTACGTCCCCGCCGACGACCTGACCGACCCCGCCCCCGCCACCACCTTTGCCCACCTGGACGCCACCACCGTTCTCTCCCGTAAGATCGTGGAGCAGGGCATCTACCCCGCGGTGGACCCTCTGGAGTCCACCTCCCGTATTCTGGAGCCCGACGTGGTGGGCCAGCGGCACTATAAGATCGCCCGTGGCACCCAGGAGCTGCTCCAGCGCTACCGGGAGCTCCAGGACATCATCGCCATTCTGGGCATGGAGGAGCTGAGCGAGGACGACCGGCGCACCGTGGAGCGGGCCCGCCGCATCCAGCAGTTCTTCTCCCAGCCCTTCTCTGTGGCCGAGCAGTTCACCGGTCTGGAGGGCCGTTATGTGAAGCTGGAGGACACCCTCCGCTCCTTTGAGACCATCCTGGGCGGCGAGCTGGACAAATACCCCGAAGCCGCCTTCAGCAACGTGGGCAACGTGGACGAGGTCATTGCCAAGGCCAAGAAGATGGGGGCGGTATAAATGGCCCAAACCGGTACCTTTACCCTGGAGATCATTACCCCCGAGCGCCAGTTCTACATCGGCCCCGCCGAAGCCCTGGTTCTTCCCGCTGTGGACGGCCAGATGGGCATCTACCCCGGCCACGAACCGGTGGTCACCGCCGTGGAGCCGGGGGAGCTGCGCTACAAGGTGGAGAACAAGTGGGAGCCTGCCGCTGTGGGAGCCGGCTTTGCCGAGATCAAGCCGGACTATGTGATCCTGCTGGTGGGTTTCGCCGAACATCCCGAGGAGATCGACCGGAAGCGGGCCGAGGCCGCCAAGCTGCGTGCCGAGGAGCGCCTGCGCCAGAAGCAGAGCGTCCACGAGTATTACCATTCCAAAGCCGCCCTGGCCCGGGCCATGGCCCGCCTGAAAACCAGACGCTGAGATATCCCTCTCTATTTTACTTTGACAAAAATCCTGTAACCCATAAGGTTACAGGATTTTTGTCGTCTCTTTTCCCTGTTCTATTCTTTTTTAACAATCTTGCATATTGCACATTGGGTAAACTTTATATAAAATGGGACTATAGAAGAAATCCTTCGTATCAAATCATTTTATCCCATATTGTTACTTCAGATTGCTTGCGCGATGCCGCTCCATATCAAGATAGAGAGAGAGGCTGTATTTTATGGAAAAAAGAAGGCAAAGATTGCTGAAGCAGCTCTGGGCAGAGCAGGACAAGGCCTATGCCTTGATGGAGGAATATGATTCCCTTCCCCACCACTACGGTAACTACATCCTTTTTCAGGCGGAGGGCGACATCATCAGTCTGATTGCCGCCTATCCCGGCATTACGGTCACAGATCTTTCCAATATTCTGAAAAAGACCACCAGCGCCTGCTCCCAGAGCGTACGCAAGCTGTGCGACAAGGGCCTGGTGGAACAGCGGCGCAATTCCGCCAACAAGCGGCTTTACAACCTGTTCCTCACCGCCGAGGGAGAGGAGCTCAGCAAAGCCCATCAGAAGTTCAACCGCACCAGCCAGAAGATTACCTTTGACTTGCTGTCTGATTTTACAGAAGAGGAACTGGAACATCACATTGCCGTCCAGAAGAAGCTGAATGAGGCATACCAGGGTGATATTCAGCGCAGTCGGGAAAATTTCTTTGTCTACCGGAAAGAGGAGGATTGACCTCTTTCCTTGATCGCCATGTTCCAAATACTCCCTGCTGTATGGCAGCGGGGCCTTTATAGCTGCAATAGGACGGGACCGGATCAAATAATGATCCGGTCCTGTCCTATTATGTCATAAAAATATGGATGCCCCATTGAATATTACCAGCATTGGTTTATAATGGACTTAAACATTAAGCAGCTTTATAACATATAGGGAAGGTGTCTCTCCATGACATATGACTTTACATCCATTATGGACCGGCATAACCTGGACGCAAGCGCGGTGGACTGCATCGGGGATGATTACTACGGCATGGAGCCTTCGCTGCCCAAGGAAGGCTTCGACGCCATTCCCATGTGGATCGCGGACATGAATTTTCCCGCCTGTCCCTCCATTGTAAATGCCCTGATGGAGCGGGTCAAACACCCCGCCTTCGGCTACTTTGTACCCAGACAGGCCTACTTTGATGAGATCATCCAGTGGCACCAGCGCCGCAATGGGGTTTCCGGGCTGAAGGCAGAGCACATCGGCTACGAAAACGGTGTACTGGGCGGGGTCATCAGTGCTCTGAACGTACTGTGCTCCAAAGGGGATCATGTTCTGGTCCACGCCCCCACCTACATTGGCTTTACCATGTGCCTGGAGAACAACGGCTACCATATTGTCCACTCTCACCTGGTGAAAGATGAAAACAGGGTATGGCGCATGGACTTTGAGGACATGGAGCGCAAAATTATAGAGAACCAAATTCACGCCATGATCCTGTGCAGTCCCCACAACCCCTGCGGCCGGGTGTGGGAGCGCTGGGAGCTGGAACGTGCCATGGCCATCTTTGAAAAGCATCATGTCTATGTCATTGCCGACGAGATCTGGTCCGACCTGCTGCTGGACGGACACAGACATATCCCCACCCAGTCCGTCAACGACTATGCCCGGCTCCACACCGCCGCCTTTTACGCCCCCTCCAAAACCTTCAATCTGGCCGGTCTGGTGGGGGGCTACCACATCATCTACGATCCCTGGCTCCATGACCGCGTTCTGAAAGAGTCCTCCCTCTCCCACTATAACGAGATGAACGTACTGTCCATGCACGGATTGATCGGGGCCTATCAGCCCGAGGGCTACGTCTGGGTGGATGAGCTGTGCCAGGTGCTCTCGCAAAATATGCATTACGCAGTGTCCTTCATTCACGATCGCTTCCCCGGTCTGGACATTACCATGCCGGAGGGCACCCATATGCTTTTCATCGACTGCTCCCAGTGGTGTGAGGCCCATGGAAAAACCATTGACGATGTGCTCCACGCCTGTTGGGATGTGGGGGTGGCGCTTCAGGATGGCCGGATGTTCCATGGTCCCTGTCATATCCGTATGAATCTGGCCCTCCCCTTCTCCCGCGTTCAGGAGGCCTTCGACCGACTGGCACGCTATGTATTTCTGCCCTGAAAAACCATCCGGGCCGGTGGGATACCCCCACCGGCCCGGATGGTTTCTTATGCCGCGGCCCGCTCAGCCAGCAGTTTACAGATCCGGCGCAATCCTTCCTCCAGTATAGATTTGGGACAGGCCAGATTCAGGCGAATAAAGCCGTCGGAATTGGTCACAAACATATCGCCGCCTTCCAGCAGCACACCTGCCTCCCGGGCAAACAACATGGGCAGATCCTCGTCGGGCGACACATAGGCCGACACATCCACCCAGCCCAGATAGGTGGCCTCGGAGATCCGGTACTTGGCCAACGGCAGATTCTGGGCCAGGTATTGGCCCACAAACCGGAAGTTCTCATCCAGATAGAGCTTCAGCTGGGTCAGCCAGTCCTCGCCGTACTGATAAGCTGCCTTGACCGCCTCCACACTCAGAGGATTCTGCCAGTCGTAGTGCCGCTCCTTCCAGACTTTCATCACCTTCAGATTGGGAATAACGATGTTGGCCAGCATAAAGCCCGCCATATTGAAGGTCTTGCTGGGGGCCATACAGGTGATAATCTGATCACTGTCGGGATACAGCTTGGCCAGCGGCGTGTGCTTCAGCCCTGTGCGGATCAGATCGCAGTGGATCTCATCGGAGACGATGAGCACGCCGTGGTCAAAGCAGATCTCCGCCACCCGTCTCAGCTCCTCCTCCGTCCAGATGCGGCCGGAGGGATTGTGGGGATTACAGAAGAAGAGGAGCTTCACCGCAGGGTCTGCCGCCTTGGCCTCCAGATCCTCAAAATCTATGGTGTAGTAGTTATCCCGATTGATCAGGTTGCTGCACACCAGTTCAATGCCGTGATAGTCCACCGCGTGCTTGAAATAGCTGTAGGCCGGGGTAAGGGTGAGAATCTTCTCCCCCGGCTTGCAGACATACTCCGCCAGCTCATACAGAGCCGGGACCACACCGGCGGCGGTAAACAGATGCTCCTTTTTGCAGGACCAGCCGTACATCTTTTGGGTCCAACCCGCAAAGGCCTCATAATATTCCGGGTCAAACACCTTGGTATAGCCGAAGATCCGTTTGTCCAGGCGATCTTTGACGGCGTCAATAATGACCTGGGGGGTGGCAAACTCCATGTCGGCGATCCACATCCGGATAAACTGGTCGTCCGGGAAGGGGAACTTCAGGCTTTGATCGGCGTGGAAAATATACTCCCGGAACCCTTCCAGATTCATGGCGTTGGTATTCCGCCGGTCAATGATCTCATCAAAATTATATTTCATGGGTCAGATACACCTTTCAATCTCAATCGAGCTGGTTTGAATCTGGACCGTCAAGTTTCTTCCAGATAGCGTCTCAGGTTATCAAGTACTTTTTCCCGCAGCAGCTGCCCGGACTGCACCGACTCGCCGGCGATCCGGTCGGGGCAGATCACATTTGGCAGGGAGAAAATGGGGCCGTCCACTCCGCCTATGGCGCCGGCGGTATCTCCGATGTAGAAGTTCCCCGGCTGCTTTAGCCAATGCTCCAATGCCTCCAGCGGATAGGGCGGTGTAAAGGTGGTATTGATCAGCACCTTGCCGTTGCCCAGTCTGGCCAGCGCCTGCTCATCCATCAGCACCGTGTGCTTATGCAGGTGGGTGGTCACCACGTCACAGCGTTCCAGCAAGTCAGGCAGCGGAAGATAGCAGATTCCTCTGGCCTCTGCCTCCGGTTTTCGGGTACGGCTGAAGTAGCAGACATCTGCGTGGAAGAAGCGCAGGGCATCCGCTACCAGGCTTCCCACATCGCCCATGCCGATCACGCCTACCCGCGCCCCGGCAAGCTCCATGGGCTCCGGCCGGAACTGCACGCCGCCAAATCCGTGGAACAGGCGAACCAGCTCGCTGATGATAAATTCCGGTACGCCCTGATCCCCATAGCGGCGGATCCCTGTAACCGTGATGCCTCTGGCATGGGCCGCCTGAATATCCAAATTGGCGCTCTCTGGCGTGTACAAACTGCAGCACATTCCGATGTAGCGCAGGTTGGGGCAGCGTTCCATAACCCAGGCCCCGATGGTGCTGGTGTAAAAGACCAGCACCGCATCCGCATCGCCGATCCGGCGAAGTATTTCCTCCTGACTGGCCGGGCTGTCCTGGTAACAGATCACCTCATCTGCCACCTGAGAAAGCTTCTGCACCGCCTGCCGGTCAAACCGGATGGGCTCCACCGCCACCAGTTTGCGAAACTTGTTGGCCATGGTTCTCACCCCTGCTTCTTCAGGGTAAGGGCCTTGGTATACAGGCGGATAAAGTCCTCTTTGGTGGTCATACGGGCGTTATTGGGCCGGTCGCCGCCCTTCATGGCCTCATCGGCCAGCTGATCCAGCGACTGGAGGGTAACGCCCCAATGCTCCAGAGGCTGGATGGGCAGGTCCTCCACCAGGCGGTAGACACACTCCACGCCTTTGCGGGCCCCGTCCAGCACGGACAGGCCAGACACATCCTCACCGAAGAAGGTGGCAATATCCGCGTAGCGCTCAGGCCAGGCGCCCATATTGAACTCCATCACCACCGGCAGGCAGATGGCGTTGCCCACGCCGTGGGGCACATGATACATAGCACCAAGAGGGTGAGCCATACAGTGGGAGATACCCAGGCTGGCCGAAGTAAAGGCATAGCCGGCCAGCATAATGGGAGATTCGATGGAGGGAATGCGGTAGAACTGGGTCACCAGTCTGGCCCGTTCCACCGAAATGGACGGATTTGTGTTGCGCAGACGCGCCTTTAAAAATTCCACTCGTTCAGATGCCATAACAGATTCCTCCTTTGAAAAGCAGTTTTATCTTGAAGGATCACCGGAGTGATCCAGCTATCCCATTGCCAGACTTACTCATCGTAGTCGTTGTTCAGGTTATAAAAGCATTTCTTCCCTGCCGGAGCCAGTACCTCGTTGGCCACGTCCACCAGATGGAACATATGCTCTGCCGTCGGCTCCTGAATCTCCTCCAGCAGATAGGGCTTACCCAGCAATTTGTATTTGTTGATGCCCAGTTTGTGGTAAGCCAGCAACTCGTACTTCTGGACCGACGCCAGGGGCAGAATAAACCGGGCGGTCTCCCGGATGTTCTCTTCCGAATCGTTGATACCCGGAATCACCGGCGTTCGGACGATGATCTCGTTGCCGTGTTGGCTGATCCGGCGGAGATTTTCCAGAATACGCTCGTTGCGCTGCCCCGTCCATTTCTGGTGCTGCTCACTGTCCATATGCTTCAGATCAAAGTAGATAAAATCGATGTAATCCAGGCAGGGGGCAAATTTCTCATAGTCGCCGCAGTCACAGGTCTCAATGGCCACGTTGACGCCATATTCCCTGCACTTTTTGCTGATCGCCAACAGGAACTCCGGCTGCATCAGCGCCTCTCCGCCGGTAAAGGTCACGCCGCCGCCGGAATGCTGAAAGTAAAACCGATCCTGATAGATCCGTTTGAACAGCTGCTCCACCGTATAGTCCTGGCCGTTCAGCTTTCTGGCCTCGGTGGGGCACAGGTCCGCGCACCGTCCGCAGCTGGTGCACTGGTCCCGCTGGTACACCGGCACCCCATTCTCATCCAGCCGGGAAGCACCCGTGGGGCAATTTCGCATACACCCGTTGCAGGCGATGCAGTTCTGAGGATTCAGCGTGATTTCCGGTTCAAAGGAAATTCCTTCCGGGTTGGAACACCAGAGGCAGTACAGGCCGCAGCCCTTGAAAAAGACCGATGTACGCAGCCCCCGTCCATCACGAATGGAGCACTTCTGAATGTTAAAAATCCTTCCGGTTTTCATGCGCAGCCCCCCTTTTCTCTCTTATTTGCCTCGCCTCAAGAAAGTCATTTTACGCTGTTATTTTTTCCGTATTTGAAACCGCCAAATATTTCTTTTTTCTCAAATCTTCAATAAATATTGACACGTTTTTCTTTTTGTCTTATTATTAAATAGACAGGTTTATTAACAATCATCTTAACAATCAAGTTACAAAACCTTTGTTTCTTTGTCACAAATATTAGCACAGAGTTCACCCAAAATCTAGCGAATATTTCCGATGGTTCCCATCAAAGATTTTCATACTTTACCGTATGAGCACGTCAGGAGGCGCAAGCTGTGGAAACCGACAAATACAAGGTATTTTTAAAGGTCGTTGAGTGCGAAAGTTTCTCCCGTGCCGCTGCAGAACTGGGCTATACCCAATCTGCTGTCTCCCACTGTATCTATAGTCTGGAGCAGGCCCTGGGCTTTCGCCTGCTGACTCGGGAAGGACGAAAAACCAGATTGACCAGCGCAGGCCAGGAAGCTATGCCGTTTATCATCAAGATCGTAAACAGTCAGACCACGCTGGATCAATGGGCCTCCTTCTATCTGGGTGTAGGCGCCGGTAAGCTCTGCATTGCTTCCATCCCCAGCCTGGCCATCCATACCTTTCCGGATATGGTCAAGCGCTTCAATGACCGCTACCCCAATATTCAAATTCAACTGCTCCATGGCAACTACAGCGACGTGGAACGTCTTTTGGCCAGTGGCACCGTGGAGTTCGGTTTTCTCTCCGTCTCCTCCCAAACCCCATTTCCCTTTGTGAACCTCTATCGGGAAAAACTGGCCGCCATCCTGCCTCCAGGTCACCCGCTGGCAGAAAAGGAACACCTCTCTCTAAAGGATCTGGAGCCGGAGTCTTTTATCATGCCGGGAGAAGGACCGCGGCATCAGGTAGGTGAACTGATTAAGAACTACAACCTCAACCTGAACGTTAAATATTGCATCAGTGACGATGACATCACCATCTCCATGGTTTCCCGGGGACTTGGTGTGACCATCCTGCCGGAGATGTCCTATCGGGACTACCTGAACTTTCAATTTGAAGTCCGGGATCTTACAGAGGCCCCCTACCGGGATATCGGCATCGCTTACACCGCCTGGGATAATATCTCCCCCATCGGAAAGGCATTTATCAAACTGGCAAAAGAGTCCTTTGCTCCGCTTACTCCTTAAGGTCCAATCATCTTCTGCATAGAAAAAAGCCACTGGAAATTCTAGCGAATTTCCAGTGGCTTTTTTCTTTTTTGATTTGTCCGCTTATCCAGCCCGCTTCTTTTTCTTCCCCAGCAGCAGGGAGGCAAACAGGGAAACCAGCGGCACAGTCAAGATAATGCCCACCGAGCCGGCCACACTCTGGATCAGCTCAATGGCCATGGTATCGCTGTTGATGATCTGAATCAGAGGGTAATGATAGACCTGGAAGAGCAGCAGCATATTGAAGGAGGCGCCCGCAAAGGCCAGGATCAGCGTATTGGCCATGGTGCCCATGGCGTCCCGGCCAATGTTCATCCCCGACCGGAACAGGCGGCCGGAGGTAATCTCCGGGTCCACCACCCGCAACTCATGGCAGGCGGAGGAGATGGACATGGCCACATCCATCACCGCCCCCAGGGCGGCGATGAGGATGCCGCTGACCAGCAGGCCCCGGATCTCCAGGGGGCTGTCATAGGCCCGCAGCACCAGTTCCTCCGCCTCCGACATATTGAACCCGCCAATCGGGGTGATGATCCCCACGATCCAGGCAAACAGGCCTGCCGCCGCTACACCGCATACGCAGCCCAGTCCGGCGCACAGGGTTTTGCGGGAAAAACCGGTCAGCATCAGCAGGGACGCCGCCGCCGTCAGCGCCGCGATAAAGATAGCCGACGGAATGGATGGCGCTCCCCTTAGTACCATGGGAATGAGCAAAAACCAGATACCGGCCAGGGTGTAGGCCAATCCCAGCAGAGCCATGACTCCCTTTTTGCCGCCAATGAGGATCAGCAGCAGAGCAAAAACCACCAGCATCCCCACCAGAACGATACCTCGGTCGTAGTTGGGAATGGAGATCACATATGGGTCCCCATTGTCATCCACATCCAGTCGTACAATGACCCGGGTACCCAGGGAGCAGTCTACATTGGCATAGGCGGTGAGGTAATTGATAGCCTCCAGAACGGCCCCCTTGTAGGGACCGCTGAGAATCTCAAGCTCCAAATACTGGCTGCCCACCCGCAGGCCCTCGGTCCATTCATCCGGCTGGGCATCATCGGCCAGGATATCGGTAACGCGGGCAGAAGCAAAGTTTCTCTTCTGGGCCGCAGTCAGCTCCCCATTCTCCGGTTGGAGCAGCACACCCCCCACCACCAGAATGAGCAGCAGGCACAGCCCCACAATCAGCCCTGCAATCCGGCCCTTGCTGGGAGGCCATAGGGGCTGCTTTTCCGGCAGAACAGGCTGCTTTTGTTTCTTTTGTCCCATGGCGCTCTCCTCTCAAGATATAAGGCGGGGCGCCGCCCACCGAGGCAGGCGGCGCCCCGCATACGCAAGTATGGAATCAGTCGTTTTCTGCAAAGCGGGCCAGCATGGCAGCCACTTCCGCACGGGTCGCGTTCCCCTGAGGATTGAGGGTACCGGCGCCAGTACCGATAATGATACCGGTATCCACAGCCCAAGCCATAGCCTGGGCGGCCCAGTCGCTGACAGAACCGCTGTCAGGATAGGCGGTCAGGTCGCACTCAATAACGGGGCTGCCCACAAGACGCCACAGCATGGTGACCAGCTGCTCACGGGACACGGCAGCCTCCAGATTGGTACCGTCGGACACGCCGTTCTCCACCGCCCAGGCCACACCGGCCTCATACCAGGTAGCGCCGGTGGAGGTATCCACGCCATTGTAGCGGGCCAGGATGGTAAGGATCATGGCCCGGCTGGTGGTCATGAAGGGGGAGAACTGGGTGGCAGAGGTGCCGTTCATCAGGCCGTTGTCATAGACGTATTTTACCGCACCGTAGAACCAGTCGTCCACATCCACATCCGTGAAGGGCAGTTCGTTCTCCACACTCTTGGCGGCAAAGGAGGCTTCCACGGTGACGGCGGAGGCGGGCATGGCAAAGGTGTACTTGCCGTCCCCCTTGTCGGTGAGCTTGATCTCGTTGCCGTTCTTATCGGTAACGGTCAGCACATTCAGCTCGTAGCCTTCGTCAGCCTTCACAGTCAGGGTAATGGTCAGGCCCTTGGAGGCACGGGTGCGGCTGGCGGTCACGGTTCCGTTATCGCTGTCCTCCACAGTGATGGCATAGGAGGTGGAGCTTCCGGTGGAGGCAGCCGTACACACAACATCCGCTCTGTCACGAATTCGGATGCGGGGGAAGGGGCCCTCAGGGGCGTTGAAGGTATTGTCATAGGAGGCAAGACCGGTAACGGTAATGGCACAGCCCACTTCCAGGCCTTCCACATCCTTGTCGGTGGTAATGTAGCCGTCGATGAACACGCGGCCCACATTGCCTTGGCTGTCTCTGACCATGATAGTCTGGACAAGTCCATTTTCCTTGGCGAAGGACTCCACCGTACCCTTCAGGGTGACCAGGCTGCCCAGGACGGAACCATCGTTGAGCTGGGCAGCGGTGATGTCCTTGGGGGCGGGAGCGGTGCCTTCGCCAATCTTCTCAATAGAGGTCACGGCGATCTGACGTTCGTCCTGATAGGAAGAGGTGGTGCCGGTGATACGCACCTTGTCACCGATCTTATAATTGCCCGCCACAGGGAAGGCGTTGATGCCCGCAGTGCCGTCCTGAACGTAGATACAGTCAAAGAAGGCGGTATCCTTGTCGTAGCCGGAGGCATTGGAGGTAACCACACCCTCGATGGTGTACTTGATGCCCTCGTCCTTCTGAGCCTGGACGTCCTTGATGGGGGTAATGGTGACGGGGTTGAGGTAGTTCACCAGATTCTCGCAGATCTTGTAGTTGGAGTAGTTCTTCTCCGCGCCCGAGTCCTCCACCTCGGCCTGGACCTCGAAGTTGGACATGAAGGCCGCGCCCGAGACGATGATGAGGCCCTTTCCGTCTCCCAGGTCCTCGGTGGCCAGCACCATCAGGCGGTTATCGCCCTCCGCGGCGGGGTACTTGGGAATATCGCTGCCGCCCAGGCCGTCGCCGTCCACATCCTTGGAGTAGGTGGAGTCGTGGCCGTAGACCACGGGGGTCACGGTAGCGGGCAGGGTGGCGGCGGCATCGCCGTTTTCATCCACGGCATAGACTGTGGCGCCGCCGTAGTGGCTGTACAGCTGGGTATACATATTGTCGTAGCTGTGAGCCTCGTCATATTCCACGCCCTGGGTCAGGAAGCTGTCCCAGTTGTAAGTGTTGAAATACAGCCGCCAGGCGTCCACGCCGTCGATCTTGCTGTAGACGTCGTCATAGGTGGCGTCATCCCCGATCCGCAGAGAGGAACCCAGTGCCTCCAGCACCGCGTTCTGGGTGGCGGCCATGTGGACGATATCCGGGTTGCTCTGAATGACGTCATAGTTCTCGTAGTTGTCCGACCAGCCAGCCAGAATGACCATGCCGCCGGCGTCGTTGAAGTCGGCCAGCGCCTCCAGCTCCGCCTCAGAGTAGGTCCTGGGGTCGCTTTGAGCCTCCGCCAGGCGGCGAGAGGGCGCGGTGAGGATGATGGCCTTATACTTGTTGTCCTTGTTCTCACAGGCGGCGATCAGGTCGGCGCTGGTGTTCAGCTGAACCGTGCGCACCGAATAGCCGGCAGCCAGATTGCCGAAGTTGCCCATGGAGTCCCTGTAATTGCCGTTGACGTACTCGTTGTAATGGGAGGCGTCGATGCCGATGTACACCAGCTGCCCGGCATCCAGCACGTCCAGCGTGACTTCCATGGAATAGGTGTACTCCATCCCGCCCTGGGTCATGGACACGGTGACGGTGATGGGGGTCAGCCGGGCCTGGGTGGGCGTGTACTTCCACTCAATGGCCAGCGTGCCTCCGGCGGCGGGGATGGTGTACCCGGTGGTGTCGGTATAGAGGGTCTCACCCCGGCTGGTATAGGTGACGGAGTTGACGGTGGCCTCCTCCGCCTCACTGTTGAAGAGGTTGGTGGTGATGGTCACTTCCTCATCGGTGACCGGATTGGCGGTGCCGCACGTCACGGAGGAGATGCCCAGCTTCAGGGTCTCGCCCACCCACACGGGGGCGGTGACGGCCAGGTCGCCGTCGCCCTGGGTGACGCGGATGAAGTAGTAGCTGTAGTCGGCCGGAATGGTGCAGCTCAGCGCGCCGGAGGCCAGCTCCTCGGGATCGTCCCAGGTGTAGGCCACCGCGCCGGAGTTGACGACCACTTCCACCCGGGCGATGGAATCGCTCGCGTCGGGGTCGTAGACGGTGACGCTGATGTTCGCCTGCTCCACGCCCTCGTCGTCCAGAATGGTGCCCAGCATGGCGTCGTTGAGGGTGTAGTTGATCTCCAGGTTCTTGTCCTCGGTGGCATAGACCCGCCGGTCGCGGATGGCCTGATAGATGCCCTCCTCGGAGAAGTCGTCGGTGAGGATGACGTCCCGGGCGTCGTTGGCGTTGCCCCACTTGCCCTTGTGGTTGTCCTGGTTGTTGGTGGGGGCCACGTGCCAGCCCTTGTCCAGGGCCATGACATAGTACTCGTAGCTGGGGTAGTAGCCGCCGGCGCCGATGGCGCCCTCGCCGTTGCCCACCTCCACCAGCTGGATGCGGGTGTCGATGGCGGGGTCCCAGTAGGCGAAGTCGATGAAGGTGCCGAAGGTGTCGCCGGGGTGGTTGAACTGGCTGATGGACGCTGCACCTTCTGCCTGGCTGAGCAGGGCGTAGTAGGCCTTCAGACCAGCATCCGCAGTCTTGTTGTTCAGGGCAGCGTTGTTGCGGGAGACAATGCCCTCGGTGTTGAAGGTATTGATGTGGCCGGGACCGCCGGACCAGGTCATCTCAAAGCCGGCCAGAGCAACCACATCGGTCTGGCTGGCGTTGAAGTCAGCAATGGTGCCCTTGTACTCCTTCCACAGATTCTGGCTGTAAGCGGTCATCTGGGTGGTGTCGTAGAGTGCGGCCTCAGGATTGGCCTCGCCGGACTTGTCAAAGTAGTTGGAGTGGTCGGTGAAGGCCACAAAGTCCACGTTGGCATTGTCGGGCAGGTTCTGCACGTACTCCAGGGCGGACTCCAGAGAGCCGGAACCGTCGGAATAGGTGGTGTGGGAGTGGAGCTGGCCAAAGTAGAGCTGATACTGAGCCGTACCGATGGTGAAACTCCAGGTGCGGGAAACGCTCTTGCCGTCTGCCCGGGTGATGGTGACGGAAACGGTGGTGCGGCCGTCGGCCAGATCCTGGGCGGGGGTGTAGGAAACCTTACCGTCGGCGACGGTGGGCGTGACGGCTTTGTCATTGACGGTCATGGTAACGGTGGGATTCTTGCCCGCATTGGCGAAGGTAACGCTGATTTCGGGGCGCTTGTCCTCGCCGGTCTGCGCATTGGCGGCGGGGGACACGGTGTCAATGACAGGCTCGTCCTTCACGGTGACGGAGAGCGTACCGGAGAAGGCCACATCCTTGTTGTCGATACCGGTGACGGAGATCGCCACGACACCCGCGGACAGAGCTTCGGCAGGAATGGTAAAGGTATAGGCGCCGTTGTCGTTGGTCACTTTAGCCGTGGTTTCACCATACTTGGCGGAAAGTTCCTTTACACCGAAGACAGAGTCCACCGTAAAGGAAACGGTGTAATTCCGGCCAACGAAGGCGTCGCCGCCGTCGGTAAAGTTGACGGTGGGCACGTTGACCACGCCGTCAGTCACATTCACGCCCTCGGCCACGGGGTAGAACTGGAAGGTGTAAATGTCCTTGTCGGTGACGTTATACATACTGTAAGACTTGTAGGTACCGCCATAGTACTCGAGGAACTGGGAATACTTTCCGTTGAATTTGGCGGTGCGGCTCTCCAGGGTAAAGCCGCCGTTGTACTCTGCCAGCGTCCAGTCGGCATCCTCGGAAGGCGTCTGGGAATAAAATGCGTTGTTGCCGGTGCCGTTGGAGCAGAGATAGCCGTCATGGGCGGTCTTGAAACGGTAATACTCGCCGTTTTTCTCTACGGTAAAGACCCGGGCGCCGTTGGTGGGGGTGGCCACACCGTCAGCCACCGTAGCAGCAGCGTTATTGATAACCTGATTGTCGCCCTCTCCAGCCAGCACACCCTTGGAGCCTATGTTGTAGAGCACCACGGTGTCGCCCTCATTGGGGAAAACGGTGCCAGTGCCGGGGTCGCTGCCGCCTTCGGCCACATAATCCGCAGTGCGTCCATTCCGCAGCTGATACGTTCCGTTATAGGCGGAGCAGCAGGCATACAGCGCTGTAACAGTTCCGCTGGGCAGAGGCGCACCCTTATACAAATTGCTGGTTCCTGTGCTGTCCGTAACAGTGGTATTGCCGCTTGCATTATAGCTACCCAGCGTAACCCCTTCAATGTAGACATATTCAGAGAGATACTCTGGCCCCATCTCAGAAATGGTAATCTGCTGGGCCGGGATAGGCTCCACTCCGGTCTGAAGGACCTCCATGGCAGGTGCCGACATCTGAAGTACGCCGCCATAGAGCGAAACATTGCCGGTAACCTTTACAATATCGCCGACTTTATAACTGTCGTAATTTGTATAGTCGTAGATCTGGAAACCAACGATCTCCCCGTTGATCACATCTTCCAGGATGATGGAGTTGATGCTCTCGCTGCCCTGGTACGGGTTGCCATAGTGGTATACTACCTGGCCAATGACAGATACGCCCTGATCGCCATTGGCAACCTGGTCAATGGTCTTAACCCCCTCAGGAATCATATCGTCCGTAATGGGGTCTGTGACTTCCTGCTTCACCTTGATCTCGCTTGCCACCGTATTTCGCAGCTGGAAGGTGTCGTTGTATACACTTACCGCAGCGGTGATGGTGATGACATCGTTAACGGCTATAGCGGTCTTGTCCACCACGGCCTTGTAGATCTGGATGGTATTGCCGTCGGCATCCTCAACCGTGATATTTGGATTCTCGTACTGGCCGTTGTCATCAAACACCTTGGTAACTTCCACGTTCTGGATGGTCACATAGGTGCAGATGTCGGCGGTGGTCAGTTCCCCGATGGTCTTGACCGTGGGGGTCAGGGTCAGACCGGAGGATTTTTCATAGGTCGCACTGCCCAGCTGGGGCAGACCGTTATAAGTATCCCGCTTGCCGGTGGCAATGACGGTATCACCCAGGGCGATATCATCAAACTGGCCGCTCATGCGGGCGCAAATACCGCCGGTGCTGTCCTGGAGGTAGACGTTCTTGCCGTCGATCAGGGTGACCACGCCCTTGACGGTCAGATTTTCCGTACCATCGGTAGCATCCAGCGCTTCGGCAATGGTGGTGGTCTCCGGCTCGGGATCAGGCTCAGGCTCAGGGACGATCTGCGTATCATCCAACAGATAAAACGTCAAATCTCGCTTTGTACTGCTGCTGCTTGTATATGATGAAAAGCCAAGATAATAACTTCCTGCACTGCCAAACCGGTTACAGCTCAGCTGTCTTCCGGAAGCAGTCTCCTGCAATGTCCAGCAGCCATCATGATTCACAACATTCCAGACACCTGCCTGTGTTATTTCAGCTGTCTGATAGATGTTATTTCCGCTATTATTTCCATAATAGAGATACTGATTGTTTCCGACATTCTGGATATAAAAGCCCCCATCGGTTGCAATCAATCTCCATGCAGCACTGGAATCATCAGTTGTAACTTTATCTTCGGTAATATCAAGACTCACAGACATCAGCCTTGTATTAGTAGATCCCGTCGTGGACATAAAGGCTGCGTCCGTTCCATCATCTATTTGTTGAGAACTTATACCATAAATCAAATAAGTCCCGGCGGTAATGTCATCCGCAGAATCGACCTGCATCTTTACATATGTACCCAGTTCCTTCGTGCCACCAGCCGCAAAAACCGCGGTGGGCAGCAGTGACAGGATCATAGCGATGGTTAATAACGTGGATAGCAGGGGTTTCAGCTTATGTCTCATACTACGATCATCCATCCTTCCTCGCATAGGCCGCCTGCGCGGCCATTTCTTTCTTCCAATATACCGGATGCTCTCACCTCCACACCTCAGATTTGGCCAAAAAAACCGGACGGAGCGTCCGGCTTTCTCTTCTGTTTCCTGGCCCTTTCCTTCCTTTCTTCCGGGCAGCACCATCTCTCCCCGGTCCGCAGCGGTTGAACCGCTCCGTTTGATACAGTGTTATTTTAACAAAACATTCCTTCGGGTACAAGCCTTTTTTAGTAATATCAGCCTTTACACCGTATTATTTCTGAAAAATTTTTGTGTAATATATGTAACATCGCCTTTTCTGCTGGTATATTTTTCTTTATCTAGTTGTGTTTCCCATAGCAAAATCCATCCTCTTGGCCGGTATTCTTCTGGCCGTGTTTCTCAAGCTGCACCGCAAAAACGCGGCGCTGCCGGTGGGCAGCGCCGCGTTTTTCACAGGTCATACAGTTGTGAAAAGCTGTCCTTAAGGGCGGGATAGAGTTCCGTATACAGCCGGTAGAAAGGCTCATACCGGGTACTGTCCGCCCCGTTGGGGGCGCAGGACTGATCGGGATGAACGATGG
The DNA here is from genome assembly GCF_002159225.1 of Flavonifractor sp. An91. Taxonomy (NCBI): domain Bacteria; kingdom Bacillati; phylum Bacillota; class Clostridia; order Eubacteriales; family Oscillospiraceae; genus Flavonifractor; species Flavonifractor sp. An91. The sequence goes on from NZ_NFHA01000007.1 coordinate 99,283, forward strand.
CGTCACAGGCGGTAGGCACATCGGGATATACCCCCGCGCACACACCAGCCAGAATAGCCACACCCAGGGCCGGCCCCTCCTGGGCCGCTTTAGCGGTCTGGACGGTGCAGCCCAGCACGTCGGCCAGCATCTGCCGCCAGAAGGGCGACCGTCCGCCGCCGCCGCAGGCCATGATGTGGTCGGGTGCCACCCCCATCTCCCTTAAAATGTCCAGGCACTGGCGCTGGGAGTAGGACACGCCCTCCATCACCGCCCGGATCAAATCTCCCCGGCCATGCATGGCGGACAGGCCGATAAAAGCGCCTCTGGCCTTCTCATCCAATAGCGGAGACCGCTCGCCCATCAGGTAGGGCAGGTAGAGCAGCCGGTTGGCCCCAATGGGGGACTGGGAGGCCTCCCGGGTCATGATGTCGTAGGGGTCCACCCCCTCTGCCGCCGCCTGCTGCCGCTCTTCGGCACAGAACTGGTTGCGGAACCACTGGAGGGACAGACCGGCGGCCAGGGTGCAGCTCATGACTGTCCACGCTCCGGGCACGGCGGCGCAGAAGGTATGGACCCGTCCGCCGGGGTCGATGCTCACCTGATCGGCGTGGGCAAATACCACGCCGGAGGTGCCCAGCGTGACAAAGGCGCGCCCCGACCGCACCACGCCGGTGCCCACCGCGGCCGCGGCGTTGTCTCCCGCGCCGCCCGCCACCGGTGTGCCGGGCGCCAGGCCGGTAGCAGCAGAGGCAGCCGCCGTCACCGTGCCGGTCAGATCAACAGATTCATACAGCTTACCCAGCAGGGCCGGGTCGATCTCCAGCTTGTCCAGCACCTCCCGGCTCCAGCAGCGGTGTGCCACGTCCAGCAGGTTCATGCCGGAGGCGTCGGATACCTCGGTAGCAAACTCTCCCGTCAGCTTATAGCGCAGGTAGTCCTTGGGCAGCAAGATGTGACGGCACTTGGCGTACAGCTCCGGCTCATGGCGGCGCACCCACAGGATCTTACCGGCGGTAAAGCCGGTGAGGGCCGGGTTGGCGGTGAGCTGGATGAGCCGCTCCTTCCCTATCAGTTCCGTGATCTCTTGGCACTCCCGGCCGGTGCGGCCGTCACACCACAGGATGGAGGGGCGCAACACCCTCCCCTCCCCGTCCAGCATGACCAGACCGTGCATCTGGCCGGACAGGCCCACGCCTTTTACTTCGCTGGGTGAGACACCGCTCTGGTCCAGTACACCCCGAATGGTCTCGCAGGCAGCCTGCCACCAGGCTTCTGGGTCCTGTTCCGCCCAGCCGTTGTGTGGCTGGTCCAGCGGATAGGTGGCGGTGCAGGAGGCCACGGTGCGGCCTGTCTCGTCAAACAGGGCGGTCTTGGTACCGGAGGTGCCCAGATCCACACCCATCAGATATGCCATAGCCCTTCTCCTTTCCAATGTAAAAGGGGCGCGCCATACTGGGCGCGCCCCTCCGCGCACAAGCGCTCAGCGGAACATGACGTTGTTGACGATGGTTTCCAGATACTCCTGCCGGCCGCTGGGTACGTCGATCTTCTCCAAACCCATGGCGTAATCGGACAGGGACTCCAGGGTAGCGGTGCCATCCACGATGGTCTTGCCCACGCCGCTGCGGTAGCTGGCATACCGGTCCTCCACGAACTGGTCCAGGCGGCCGTCGGCCTGGAGGGCCAGAGCCTTCCGCAGACCCAGGGCGAAGGAGTCCATACCGGCGATGTAGGCCAGCAGGATGTCCTCCAGGGTGTTGGAGGGACGGCGGGTCTTGGCGTCGAAGTTCAGGCCGCCGTTGGTAAATCCGCCTGCCTTCAGCACCTCCATCATGCAGTAGGTGGTGTTGTACACGTCGGTGGGGAACTGATCGGTATCCCAGCCCAGGAACAGGTCGCCCTGGTTGGCATCGATGGAACCAAAGGAGTCGTTGACAATGGCGGTGCGCAGCTCATGCTGGAAGGTGTGGCCCGCCAGGGTGGCGTGGTTGGCTTCAATGTTCATCTTGAAGTCGCCGGTGAGGCCGTACTTCCGCAGGAAGTTCATGCAGGTGGCTACGTCGAAGTCATACTGGTGCTTGGTGGGCTCCTTGGGCTTGGGCTCGATGTAGAAGTCGCCCGTAAAGCCGTGGGCGCGGCCATAGTCACGAGCCATGGTGAGGAAGCGGGCCAGATTATCCAGTTCCAGCCCCATGTCGGTGTTCAACAGGGTCTCATAGCCTTCACGGCCGCCCCAGAACACATAGCCGGTGGCCCCCAGCTCAATGGCGGCGTCAATGCAGGCTTTTACTTTGGCGGCGGCTACAGCGTACACGTCGGCACAGCAGGAGGTGGCGGCGCCCGCCATGAACTTCTTGTCGCCGAAGTTATTGGCGGTGACCCACAGGCACTTTTTGTTGTGCTTCTTCTGAAGTTCCTTCAGGTAGGCCACCATCACCTTGAAGTTCTCAATGCTCTCCTTTACCGTGGCGCCTTCAGGGGCGATGTCCACGTCATGGAAGCAGTAATAATCCAGATCCAGCTTATCCATCAGGCCGAAGGCGAAATCCGCCTTGGCCCGGAACTTGGCCATAGGATCGCTCTGGCCGAAACTCTTGTCCATGGTGCCGCTGCCGAACATATCCACACCCTCGGCACAGATGGTATGCCAGTAACTCATGGCGAACTTCAGGTGCTCCCGCATAGGCTTGCCCGCCAACACCTCATCGGGGTTGTAGTATTTGAAGGCGAAGGGCTCGTTGCTGTTCGGCCCCTCATAGACAATTTTGTCAATTTCCTCATAGGTTTTCATAGCGATACCCTCCCTTTTGCATTTCAGAATTATGCTGTACGCGCCTTGCGCAGTTTCTGAGTGATGGCAGGCAGCATCTGCACGGCGATGGCCAGCAGCAGGATGGCGCCTTTAATGGTGTCGTTGATCAGCGGGTTGAGACCCAGAGCGGTGATGATCTTGTCGATAATGGTAAAGGACATAGAACCGAACACCACACCCAGGATGCGGCCCTTACCGCCCGACATACTGATGCCACCGATGACCACGCCGGCAATGGAGTACAGCTCATAGTTCTTGCCGCTGGTGGCCGGGTCCACGGAGCCCACGTTAGCCACATAGAGGAAGGATGCGATGCCCATCAGCACGCCGGCGATGACAAAGACCAACACCCGGGTCATGCTTACATTGATACCGGAGAGCTGCGCGGCCCGCTCGTTACTGCCCAGAGCGTATACCCGCTTGCCGAACTTGGTGCTGGTGGACAGGTAGGTCATGACGGCCACCACCACCACCAGAATGAGCACCAGAATGGGGATCTGGAACACCGACTGGTTGCCGATGACCCACAGAGGCTGCCACTGGGACAGGCCGGCGTCCAGCTGATAGATGGTCCAGTTGTTGCTGTTCATCACCGTCTGAGCAATGGAGCGGTACATCAGCATGGTGGCCAGCGTGACGATAAAGGCGGGCATTTTCACCAGGCCGATGAGCACACCGTTGATGAGGCCCAGAATCACGCCCATAAAGACGGCAAACAGGAAGGAAAGGGCGATGTTGTTGGTGTTATTGAACACCATGACGGTGAGACCGCCCACCAGCGCCAGCTGGGAGCCCACCGACAGATCGATGTCGCCGGTCAGGATGATCAGGCCCATACCCAGGGCAATGATGCCAATCACCGTGGAGTGACGGGGAATATTCATCAGGGTAGTCATGGTGGTGGCGCCGTGGTTGATGATGAGGAATACCACCAGGATGGCCAGGAAGATCAGGATGAAGTTATATTTGTGCCAGATACTTTTGACCAGAGTGGCCGCTTTATTCTTCTCTTTCATGGTCTCACACCTCTTGTCCCTGCTCCGCACGGATGGCGGATGCGTTGGTAGCCAGGAGCATGACCCGCTCCTCAGTGATCTCGCTGCGCTCCAGCACGGCTTGCACGCCGCCGTGGTAGAACACCACGCAGCGGTCGGCCACCTTTTGGATCTCCGGGATCTCCAGGGTATTGACGATGACGGTTTTGCCCGCCTTGGCCAGTTCCTGGATCAGCTTGTAGATCTCGGTCTTGGCGCCCACATCGATGCCCTGGGTGGGATTGTCCAGCAGCAGGATCTCCGCCTCGGTGTTGAGCCACCGGGCCAGGATCACCTTCTGCTGATTGCCGCCGGAGAGGCTGACGATCAGGTCCTCGTGGCTCTCCGCCTTGATGTTGAGCATCTGCTTGAGCTTGTTGTACTTGGCCACCTCCCGCTTCACATGGATATGGGGATGACGGCCGCTGAGGGTGTGCTCAGCGCAATATGTATTCTCTAGAAGCGTCATATCAGGAATGACGGAGTTTTCCTTCCGATTGGCGGCCAGCATAGCCACCTTGTCCTTCATGGCCTTATGGATGGTACCGGAGGCTACCGGCTTGCCCCATACCTTCAGCTTGCCGGCAGTAAAGGGAATGGCTCCAAAGACAGCCTGCATCAATTCGCTGCTGCCGGCGCCTTTCAGGCCGGTAAAGCCCAGCACTTCGCCTTTGTGGACGGACAGGGTCACGTCGTGGAAGCCCTTGCCGGTCAGTCCTTCCAGCTCCAGGATGGGTTCACCCAGCTTGCGGGCCTCATAAACCTCCTGGTTCACATAGCCCTCGCCCACCATCTGCCGGGTCACTTCCTCCGGCGTGATGTCGGCGATGCGGCCGGAGGAAATGAAAGAGCCGTTGCGCAGGATGGTATAGCGGTCGGCGATCTCAAAAATTTCCGGCATCTTGTGGGAGATAAAGATAAAGGACTTCCCCTCCCCTTTCAGCCGGCGCACGATGACGAAGAGATGTTCGATCTCCTCGGTGTTCAGAGCCGTGGTAGGCTCATCCAGGATAAACAGCTTGGCCTCGGCGTGGAGGGCCTTGGCGATCTCCAGCAGCTGCTTGCGGCTGGTGTCCAGGCTGCCCACCATATCGGTGGGGTTGATGTCCACGCCCAGCCGGTTGAACAGTTCCTGGGACTGGCGGATCATCTCTCTTTTATTCAGGTGACGGAACTTGCCTAGGATCTCCTTGTTCAAAAACAGATTCTCGTAGACGGTCAGGTCGTTGATGACGTTCAGTTCCTGGTGGACGAAGGCGATCCCGGCCTCGTCCGCCGATTTGACTGTGATGGAATCCATCTGCTTCCCGCAGAACTCCACGGTGCCTCCGTCCCGCTGGTGGACGCCGCCCAGGATGTTCATCAGGGTGGACTTGCCGGCGCCGTTTTCGCCCAGCAGTGCGTGTACCTCCCCCTCCTCCACGTCGAAGCTGACCTTGTCCAGCACGGTGACGCCGAAGAAGCGTTTGGTAATATCGGTCATCTGTAATAGTTTCATGGTCAGGCACCCTCTTTAAGGAACGGCGGTCCCCACAGGCGGCACAGCGCCCGCGGGGACCGCCGCTCGGTCTGGTTTAGAAGCCCTCGTAATCGGCCACGTTGGTGGAATCGACTACGTCGACGGTGATGGTATGATCCTTTTCCACGGTCTCGCCGTTGAGATGGCTGATCATGTCATCCACGGCGTTCTGGATCATCTTGGGAGGATAGGTGACGGAGAACAGGTCGAAGTTGGACACGATGTCGGGATAGGCGGTGTTGGCGTGGGTGCCGGACAGAACCTCATACATCTCGCCCAGGCCGGAGGAGGAGCCGATGGAGTTGATGGACTCCAGGAAAGCGTCCTTCTTGGCCTGCTCGATCTCGGTGCCGCTCAGAGCTTCCAGGATGCCCATGCCGATCTCGTCGTCGTGGGTGAAGATGTAGTGATACTCGCCCAGCTCCTCAACGGTCTTGCTGTTGATCCAGTCGATAAACAGCTGCTTGCCGGTGGAACGGCTCCAGCCGGTGGCGGCGGAGTACTCGATGGTGGCCAGCTGCTCCTCGGTCCAGCCGTTGGCGGCCAGGGTCTCGGTGAAGCCCTTGTTGCGCATCTCGGGCACGGAGGAGGTGTCGCCGATCATGACGTACAGCTTGTCGCCGGGCTGCAGGCCGTCAGCGATGAAGCGCTCGGCAGTAGCCTTACCAATACCCTCGTTATCGCCCTTCACGTTGGCGGTAACCTTCTCCTGCACCACGGGGTCGTCAATGATGCGGTCCACCATGATGAAGGGGATGTCGGTGGCGGCGATGTTGTTCATGGAGGATTCCATGGTGTTGTCATAGGGCAGGATCACGATGCCGGCGGGAGGAGTTGCAGCGGCCAGAAGGTCGTCGATCTGCTCCTGCTGGTTCTTGGCGTCGGTAGCGGCCTGTACGATCACATTGTAGTTGCCCTCGGCGTTGACTTCCTCAGCCTTCTGCTGCGCGTAGGTCAGCACAGCGCCGGTCCAGCCGTGGTCGGCGTTGGGAACCAGGACGTAGATGTCGCCGCCGGAAGCGGTCTGGCCGCCGCTCTGGGTCTCACCGCCGCCGCTGGGGCTCTCGGTGCCGCCGCCTCCGCCGCCGCAGGCGACCAGGCTCAGGGACATGACGATGGCAAGAATGAGCGCAAGATACTTTTTCATGTTCATTGTCCTCCTTGTCAATTTATTTTCCGCAGCTTCTACTGCAAAAAATGCCATGTGTTGGTTACAGCTCCACCCAGGCGGAGTCCTTCTCGGCGCTCTCCACCACCGCGTGGACAAACTTCACGCCGTCCACACCGGCGTCCACCATGGTGATGGAGTCGGTGTTGTAGGGCCGACCCGCCTTCTTCTCAATGAGCGCGGTGACATAGTCCCGATAGATGTTGGCGAAGGCCACATACAGGCCTTCAGGATGACCCACGGGCAGACGGCTGTAGCCGCCAGCGGGCTGGTCAATGCCGTTGCCGCCCCGGGTAAGTACCTGCATGGCCTGACCCTTGGGAGTGTAATACAGATAGTCGGGCTGCTCCTGACGCCACTCCAGAGCGCCCCGGTCGCCGAACACCCGGACCACCAGGCCGTTGTAATGGCCGGCGGCGATCTGGGAGCACCAGTAGGCGCCGTTGACGCCGTTGTCGTACTCCACCAGGATGTTGGCGTTCAGGTCCAAAGCGTGGCCGTACTTATTGGTGGTGGCGGCCAGGCGCTTGATCTTCAGACCGGTGACGTAGTTCACATAGGCCTCGATGTGGGTGCCGATGTCCCCCACGCAGTTGGAAATGCCGGAGAATTTGGGGTCCTTCCGCCAGACGGACAGGTTCTCCTTGGCTCCCTCCTGGGGCTCCAGCTCGTTGATGAGCCAGTCCTGCACATACTCGGCGTTGACGGCGGCGATCTTGCCGATCTTGCCGGCGGCGATCATGTCCTTCATAACCCGGCTCATGGTGTAGCCGGGATAGGTATAGGTCACGGCAAAGAGCAGATCCTTCTCCTTGGCCAGGGCCTCCAGCTCCTCCGCCTGAGCCACCTCGAAGCACAGGGGCTTCTCACACACCACGTTGATGCCCGCCAGCAGGAACTCCTTGGCGATCTCATAGTGGAGGAAGTTGGGGGTGCAGATGGAGACGAAGTCGATGCCGTCCTCCCGGGCGGCCTCCGCCTTGGCCATCTCCTTGTAGTCGGCATACATCCGGTCGGGATCGATGCCGTAGGCCTTGGCAGTATCCTCGTTCTCCGACGGGATGTTGGAGAAGCAGCCGCACACCAGCTCCGCCCGGGGATCAAAGGCGATGGCCTTGCGATGCACCTCGCCGATGAAGGCGTACACGCTGCCGCCCACCATACCGTATCTCAGTTCTTTTGCCATGCTTTCAGACCTGCCTTTCCTCAGCCATTGGAGATGGCGTCGTCAAACTTGATATCAGACTTCTTGAAGTCCACCTTGCGGACAAAGGCGGCGGCCTCGGTGGCGCCGTCGATGCGGTCCATACCGCTGTCCTCCCACTCCACCGACAGGGGACCGTCGTAGCCCATGTCGTTGAGCACCCGGATAATCTCCTCGAAGTTCACGTCGCCGTGGCCCAGGGAGCGGAAGTTCCAGCCCCGGCGCAGATCACCGAAGTCGATATGGGAGCCCAGCAGACCGCTGCGGCCGTCCAGAGTGACGGCGGCGTCCTTCATGTGGACGTGGTAGATGCGGTCCCGGAAGTCGGACAGGAACAGGTGGGGCTTGATGCCCTGCCAGATCAGGTGGCTGGGATCGAAGTTGATGCCGAACTCCAGCCGGTCGGAGAACTTCTCCAGCAGGCGCTTGGTGGAGTAGTAGTCAAAAGCGATCTCGCCGGGATGGACCTCCAGCGCAAACTTCACATCGTTCTTCTTGAACTCGTTGAGGATGGGGGTCCACAGCTCCACGATCTTGTTGTAGCCGTCCTCGATCATCTCCTCGGTGGTCTGGGGGAAGGAGTAGAGGTAGCGCCAGATGGGGGAGCCGGTAAAGCCGGTGATGATCTTGACGCCCATCTTGTTGGCCACCACGGCGGCCTTCTTCATGGTATCGATGCCCCACTGGCGGATGGCGTCGGGCTGATCGGCCAGAGCGGCGGGCGCAAAGTTATTCAGCCGGGGATCGGGCGCATCGCCCACGCACTGGCCGATGATGTGGGTAGCCAGGGCCTTGCAGATCAGGTTGTGCTTCTTCAGGGTCTCCTGCACCCAGGGGATGTAGCTCTCGTCTTCCAGGGCCCGGTCCAGATCCAGATTGCTGCCCCAGCAGGCGATCTCCAGGCCATCATAGCCCATCTTCTCCGCCAGCGCACACAATTCGTCCAGAGGCAGGTCCGCCCACTGACAGGTACACAGAGTAACAGGTCGCTTGCCCATAGCTGGTTCCTCCTTTTCCTTATCACCGTTGCGCTATCATAAATCCATTTTATAAAATAGATTTACTAAAGTTCTTGCCATTAGATTACACTCTCAAATATGAAAAGTCAATCCCCTTTTTGACATTTCTCCCAATTGCCGAAAAGATTGTATAAAGTGCTATGTGCCATTTGCCAAAAAGGGACGCCCGGCAGCACTGCTGCCGGGCGTCCCCTTTTTCTTATTTCATTAAAAGGAATCCAAGAAGCGGTTCACATCGTGCAGGGCCGTGCCCACACAGGCGCTGTGAGATTTGAACCGGTCCAAAGTCAGAAATGCGCCATCCTCGTCAAAGAGGGTCTTTTGGCATACCTCCTGCCGGATCAGATCCAGCTGGTCCTCCAGATAGGCCGCCAGCATTCCGCCCAACACAATATCACAGTCCATGCCCATCCGAATGATGGCCAGACCGTCAGTCAGGTGATGGCGATATTGCTCCCAGGTCAGGGCAATCTGGTAGTTGCCGCACTTCAGCATGGAGAAAAACTCCTCCAGGGTAATGCCCAGATCATCGCTGAGCCGGGATGTGGAGCAGTAGGCTTCCAGGCAGCCCCGCTTGCCGCACCGGCAGGGTCTGCCGTCAGGCACAATGCAGATATGGCCGAATTCGCCGCTGCGGCCGTTGTCCCCGACATAGGGCTTGTTCCCCATCAGGATGGCGCCGCCCACGCCGCGCTCCAGAGAGAGATAAATCAAATTTCTGCTCTCGCTTCTTGCCCAGCTCTCCGCATATCCGCTGGCATTGGCGTCGTTTTCTACGCGAACTGCGTAGGAAAAGGCCCCTGTGATTTCAGCCAGAGGGATATCCCGCAGTTCCAGCGTGGGGGCAAACACCAGCCGCTCCCGCTCCGCATCCACAATGCCTGGAACGGTGATCCCCACGCCCAGCAGCCTTTTTCGATCCAGCCCCAGCGCGTCCAGGAAGTGCTCCAGCAGCTGGGCCACTTCCTGATAATAATGGGGGCTGTGGCTGAACTTCTTACACACTTTTTGGTATCCCAGTTCCTGAGCCCGGATGTTGATGGCCACCAGCCGCACCGCGTCATCCATAATGGAGATGCCCACAGAAAACCGCGCGTCCGCCACCAGGGAGATGGTCCTGGGCTTCCGCCCGCCTGTGGAGGCCTGGGTACCGGAATAGGACAACAGGCCCTCCTCCAGAAAATCGTTCAGATTACCGGATACCGTAGGCAAACTTAGCCCCAGGGCCCCGGCAATCTCCTGCTTGGTCACCGGCTCCCCGTTTTGATAAATATATTGATAGATTCTTCGCCGATTGGTTTGTTTCAGGGCCGCAGACGTCAACGCTTTTTGCATACGCCACCCCTTCTTTTATAAAAGTATTTTCTATTACTATCAACCTATCATATTCTGGTCTAAAATGCAAGGGGGCACCTGAAAGAATTTTCAGCTCGTGAAGGAAAGGGCACCTCCTCCTGCTTTCCCCAGCCGCCGGCCTTATTAACTATTTAGTTAATATCTTCTTGACTTCCCGTTCGAGATGCGCTATAGTCTTATTAGACAAATAGTTAATGGAGGTGTGGTATGGAACACAGTGTATCTCTTTCCCACAGCGAGTGGCTCATCATGCAGGAAATCTGGAAACGAGGGACCGCTACCTTTCGGGAGATCTGTGACGGTGTTGCGGCCCAGAACTGGAGCAAGCCGGCGGTGGCCGCCTTCCTGAAGCGTATGGAGAAAAAAGGGGCCATCTTCTGCGAAGAGGCCAAGCCGGTAAAGCTCTATCGGCCACTGATTCAGAAGGAAGCAGCGGTACAGGAGGAGACCCGGCAGATTTTGGACCGGGTATACGGTGGGGACGTGGCCCTGCTGGCCCAGTCCCTGGTGAGCTCGGAGGCGCTGGACAGCGCAGAGGTAGAAGAGCTGATCACGCTTTTGCGGAAAGGCAGGGAAGGCTCATGACACAGCTGCTGCAAATGACCGTACAGGGGACTTTACTCATCGCCGTGCTGCTGCTCCTGCGCACACTCTTTCGCAGGCGCATCTCCCCTGTGATCCTCTACGCCCTGTGGCTGCTGCCTGCCGCCCGGCTGCTGATTCCAGGCAGCGTGGAGAGCGCCTTTTCCCTGCAAAACTTCGTTCCTGCCTCGGCGGAGCAAGGGATGGCAACCGTACTTGGGCAGGGATCAGCCCAAGTACCCCAGCTGTCCCAGGCACAGACCACTCTCCCACCTGCTGCGGCAGACCTTGCACAACAGGCTGCCATACCCAGTGGTGCTGCTCTGGACGTAGGGACTCTACTTACAGTCAGTATGTATTATGATGGCGGTCAGGAGGACACGCTGTCCTGTGTCTTTTTCACCGGCGACGGCGGCAGAACCTGGGCGGCCATCACCAGCGGCGGACCGCTCCAGCCGGACCGATCCCAAACATAAAAGGGCCCCCGGAACAATGTTCCGGGGGCCCAAACGTTTGGCGTTGGATTAGTACATACCGCCCTTGAGAAAATTTATTTCACCATCATCACAATATAGCGTAAAATGATCGAAAAATGATGGATTATATTCGATTTCATAACTTTTCCGTCGTTTTCTAATTTTGCGTATTTCTCTAAATTCACGCAAATCTACGCAAATCCACATTGCCGAGAGGGAAAAGTGTGTAAATAGTGTGTAAGCTCGCTGATGTTAAAGCGAGGCCGCAATTTGTCGAAATGCCCGTTCAGCGGATTCATAGTTGCTGTGTGTGTAAACGTCCAGGGTGACGCTGGCGGTAGAGTGTCCCATGATATACTGGAGGCTTTTAACATCCAGCATAGCCTGCTGAGCATTGGTGCAAAAAGTATGCCGTAATACATGGGGCGTAATCGTAGGTAACGTGTTGCCGTGAGATTTCAAGTAGCGTTTTTGAAGCCCTCTCATATAGTTTTCCAGGTGCATTGCTACCTTAGGCCGCTTGTCCTTGTCCAAAAAAAGGAAACCACTGTAACCGTCAACAATCATCTCTATCTTTGGTTTCCCTCTATGCTCTACCACATTACGGAAAGCCATATACACGGAATCTGTCATAGGGATTACTCGGATACCGCTTTTGGTTTTCGGTGACGTTACAAAATAAGGTTTCTCAGCAGTTCGGCATAGTTGTTTGGTTACACGGATACACCGACGCTCAAAATCAACATCAGATAGGGTGAGACCGTAGAGCTCACTTACACGCAACCCTGTTCCCAGCAGAATCACAATGTCATTGTAATAGTTTCCACCATCATCACGAACAAATTCTAGGTAGCGTTCCTGTTGTGCTTTTGTCAAGGCGTTTCTCACATTTGCGTCTTTGGGAACCACGTCAGACAACTTGAACTTAAAAGGATTTTTGCGAATCATATCATCCTCAACAGCCATTTCAAAAGCAGGACGCAGCACACTATGTATTACACCGATGGTATTTTGCTTCATGCCCTGGTCATGGAGCGAGACAAACCACGTTTTTGCCTCTGAGCGTTTCACATCTTTAATTCTAAGCTGTCCGAATGAATCTTGCCGAATGCGGTTGACGGCAGCACCGTAAGCTCTTTGGGAATTTTGCGTTAATCCACGCCGGAGATTAATGTATCGCTCCACCAAAGCTAAAACCGTTGTCTCACCAGCTATATAGTCAATCCCATCTAGCAGGTCACGTTGTACTTCAACTTCCTTTTCTCTCAGCTCGTTTAACGTAGGCGCATATATGTAGCTCCATTTTTCTTTACTGTTGCGGCGGAAACGATAATAGTAAGTCAAATTGGGACGTTGCCCCTCTCCAGCTCTTAAAATGCGCCCTTTGCTATCCTTACGCTTTTCAGCCATAAATCCTCCTCTCTACTGAAAAGCCCCTAGCACGGTACACTAATTATAGCATACAATGCCAGGGGGTTCCAGTGTTCTCGTTATATTGAGTATGCCTTGCTTAGATAATCCAGGCACTCCCTACGCTTGATAAGACGTTTTCTGCCCACCCATAAAATGAAGTCGCAGCTATCGGAATCCGAAATTTCTCGGAGCTTGTTGATACCGATACCGAAGTAAGCGGCTGCTTCCTCCAGCGTAAGGAATGCTTTTTGAGAAATAGGAACTTCTGCCATTAGGTATCGCCCCCGATCATATAACCGGCGATGGCCTCAAGGTGGCGGTAGTAGGCATACCAGTCTGCATCATCGTGTATATGGTCCAGGTTGTCCTTAACAAAAGTAACCAGCAGGGCCGGGGCTTTTTTGCGGTGTACCAGAGCCAGACCCTTGGGAAGCATTTCAGCGGCAGCAGTCAAGCGTGCTTCAAAGGGGAGCGTTTTTTTCTTACTGCGCTTCATCTCCCGAAGTAGACCATTAAAATCAGCGGGTTTCATATCAGCCAGCAGAGAGGCCATGATCTCGGCATACTTCCCAACAAACTCAGGCCGCAGGTACTTAGCTCCACTATCGGTAGTAGCATAATAGCCCTCGGAAAGATAACCGGCAGGCAGATAAACGGGGGTGTTGTCTCGCTGGGTAGTGCTGGTGGTGTCCATGGAGGAGGCCTGCTTAGTGACAGGCTCCTCGGGGGTGTTAATTACAGTCTGGTTGTCCATTGTTTAAATCCTCCTTAAAGAATGGCGTTCTTTGTTATTACTTGGTTGTCTCGGATTGCAACGACGTAAAAAGAATTCAGTGTTGCGGGGAAATCTTCTGCCCGCTTAGAGCATACCCCAACATAGTCGCCCTCATATATCTCTTGTACCAGACCCTCAGATGTTTCATGCTGAGATGTAGCGTTACCGCTTCCATCCCCACAATAAACCTTGATAGTTTCCGAGGGAAAATTATCAGTGTCCAGTTTGGTTACGGAGATACAGGGGACACCGTTAATCACAGTGACCACCCGGAAAACACGAGGCTCCATCGGAGCATTTACAATCAGATCAAATTTCATCGAATTCATCCTCCTCAAAAAATACCGGTTCTTCAATATCTTTCATGATATCGTCCTCTGCCTGGGCTGTCGGCTGCTCCTCAAAGAGCTGGCGGATGTAGTAAGGCTCACGGCAGTGGTAATGCTGAGACTTTGCAACTGCTGCCTGGATTGCGTCCCAACAAATGAGATCATCTGTACGCTCTATGGTAGCTGTATCGCCTTTAATAGCTACGATACGCTCCACCTGAATGGAGACCCTGTCCCAGTGTCTGTCTACAGACACCACGCAGTCCCCTACATTAACAGGAATCAGTGCGTGGTCATCATTGCACAGATTCCCATGTGTGCGAATATGAATCGCACGCTTGGGCTTACCTGTGGGAGAGGTTACTAACTGAGCCCCACCGGTGTTTGTAAGACCTCCTCCACACTCATAAAGACAGGTCAAACCGGAACGGCTCCGATGCAGGGGCATAGTACGAATATTCTCAGGCATATTGAAATCCTCCCTTTAATAAAAATTAGGTCCTCTACTATACGGACATTTTCACGTCTGTTTATCAGGGTAGTTACAAAATTTTTTGTAAAAAAATCTTAGTCACATTGATAGCTCCTCATTTTCAATTTCCCGGACCCAATCGGGAACAGGTGGTTCAGGTGGTGCTGGTGGCTTGTCGCTTTCGGTAGGCTTGGCTACAGCTGTGCCTCTGGTATAGCCATATAGCTGATTCATGATTTTGTTATAATCTTCAGGAGATAATTCAATATAGGACACATACCGGGTCATAAGGGACTGAACTTTTTCTCTAGTTTTGCGGCCCAACTGATTAAGCGATCCACAGCCTTGTAAAATAGCGTTGAGTATAAACCGTTCTGTTTCCGTCGCCTTAAAATCATCCATATTCATTTGCAGTGTGTGAAGATAGTAGACAGCAGGCCACGGGAGATCATCAAAACTGGTGGTTGGGTCTATCGTAATTTCCAGACGGGTCAACGGATAGTTCAATTTTGCTTCCACGGTTTTATTGTATAATTTGACCCGGCCTGGATGGCTGCTTTGCGCACCAAGATACTGCGTAAATGCCTGCCCGTGGCGGCGCTCTATATACGCTCGAGAATCTTTGACCAAAAAAACGCTAAACCGTTCTACTGGAATATCAATGGCCAAATCAAATCGTTTTATTGTTCGGTGCATGGGCCGGGTACTTTCCAACAGGAACGACAACAGCTTGACAAACACAGCGTGACCAGCAACCTTGTTTGGATTAAAGTCTATGCGGACGCGTCCCCACTCTGGTTTCCTGCCATTCAGGACAGCTCCCAGCCAGAATGATGTCCCATCCTGGTGCCGTATACTGAACTGCTCCCGGAACGCGCCAGGGCGAAAACTATTCCAGTGAACAACTTCTACGGCGTATTGAATTGGTAGCTTGTCCATCAGTTCCATTAGAGCGTCTCTGGCTTCGGGGGCCGATATATAAACGTCTAGGACTACGTTATCTATACTAAGTATCAATCCATCGTCTGTCTTAATCGGGTTATGGTAGTTTATGGGATTCACCTCCCCTAATTGTTCTAAAGTACATAAGATACCTCCTACTAGATAAGTGAGGTATCCAACCGGGCGGCACATGAACGGGGGCCTTACAACTGACAAGAGGGTGGGCGACAGCTTCGGCTTGCGCCTGCGCCGTTCGCTCACCCCCTTGGTGTTGGCTTGGGGCCAACACGGTCATGTATGACTTCGGGAAATAGATGTGCCGCCCTATTATATAAACACCGTAATATAGTATCGAGTAAAATTACCACATTCGGTGGGATAGTCTTCTACGCTGTAAACTTGGGGCTTAAACTGGCCCACGGAATTGACAGCAGTCAACAGAACTTGAATATCTCGGGAATCCATTGGCTCGTCGTCACGGGTGATAGCCTCCCATTGGTACAACCGGTGGGGGCCATGGTCCCACATGACAGGGACCGGGTCCCGGAGGAGCAGGGTAATCCCTAACTCCCCCAGGGCGGCCAGAACCTTGCCAATGACTGCCAGGTCCTCACTGTTAAATTTTGATTTTCTCAACATTTACTTTTTTCTCCCTGGCGCTGGCTTCGTCCTCTGCAAAAACCAGAGCAAAAAGCACACGATTATGCTCTCTACGCTGAACGTACACCCTTATACGAGGCAGTCCATAGCGAGCGCACAGGTTTCTCATTTCGACGTTAAGTATGTACCTAACGTTTTTAACTTCCATATCAAACCCAGGGCAGCACCACCCGGAAAAGCGGAGTGCAAGAACTCCATTTTTACCACGGCGGACCGGCTGTTCTATGTACAGGTCCTCAAAAGATGCAGGGACTACCAAATGGGTCAGCTCACTGGTAGCACCAATAGCGCACCACAGAAGGTAGGAAAAAGTTGCCATCCAGTTTGCGACGAACTGGATTTCCTCCGCTGTACGGGCTTGAGCTACTGCCAGAGCATTAGCTTTGGCCAAATAGACCCTGTAAGATGCAGTAGCAGAACCGATAGCACGGGCTAGACTACGCTGCAAGCCACCCGCCAGCTCCTCAAAATTCTTCATGATTCGTATCCTCCATTACAATTAATATTCTTTCGCCCTGGTCCTGGACTTCACGGATGCGAAATCCAGCAGGCAGAGCCAGATTTAAAACCTCCTGAATGCTCCGCACATCAGCATCAGGAGGCTTGCGGGGCTTGATTCCTTTGCGCTTGTACCCATAGCCCCGCTTTGCGATCGAAAAAAACATGGTGTGATCAGAGGCCTGGCTCGGCCCCAACTCCCTATAAGGGTAGCGGGGCCAGGTCATGACCTCCAAGGATGGGTCCCAGGTTGACCTCCAGGCCATCAGAAAGACCTCAATAGCCTTTGTGATAGTCATTAGTCCACCTCCAGGGTTGAGTCCAACGGATCAACCAGAACAAGGCTGGCGACCTTTCCGTACCTGTTATACAATACCTGGATCTGCTGGGACAGTTCTGGAGTAAAGTCAAGGGTTGCTAACTTAGCAGCAGAGAGAAAGAAATGGTCCGTGACCTCTCCGCTCCCTTGACCTGCTGGAACAGGACTCGTTACATGGAATGTTTTACCTGTTATGGTGTTGCCGTCCTTCGTAGAGAAGGAAACATTTACAATGCCGATTATCTTCATTCTTGATTCCTCCAATCTGAAAGTATTTTCCCTTGGTGCGCTCGTTCCTTTGGAGGGAAGTCATGGCGAACACTTCGCCGGGAGGGAGAGGGAGAGAGGAGCGGTTCTCACTCCCTCCCCCTCACTATACGGACATTTGGGGAGGTGTTTATCAGGGGTGTTTCCGATATTTTTCTAATTTTTTTCTAGCGGCCATTACGGATTCATGGACGGACTGAACAGACGTTCCTTCCTGGTCGGCAATCTCCCGCATACTCAATCCGGCCTCCAGTTTCTCACAACGGCGGCGTTGGGTCTCCGTTAGTTCGGCAAGCATTTTCTCCCTCCGCTCTAGATGTTCCGCCAGTTCCAGATCGTCAAAATATGTATCACTGCAAGAGAACTCACGCCCCTCGTAAACGACCCCTTCCAGAGAAATATTCTTGCGACGATAGTGTCTGGCCTTATTACTTTCCCGCTTGCGAGAATTTTCAATGTATTTTCCGAACTTTTCTTCAACCTCAAATTCAATACAGTCTCCGTTTACGAAATTATATTTCACTTTCATTTCGGTCACTATTGACCGGGCCCGAGTCAAACTCCTATCTTTTTAAATTTTGTCTTGACTCTTCGATTGTCTTGCCTTACAATCTGGAAAGGCGAATAACTTATCGGCAAGTTCGTCTTTCTGAATATAATTATAGTATTAACCCTTTGAACCCTCCATTCTATTCGCAACGTTTAATATTTCTGAATCCTTATTAAAATAATTCGTTTTTCCGAACTTAGGGGGACAAATTTTATGAGTGAAAACAAAAGGAAAAAAGCACCATCACGAAATCGCTTTGATACAAGACAAATTTATTCAACAGTAAATATGAAGGAAGAAACATACCGGAACATTTCACAACACGAAAAGCAGACCGGAAGTAATTCTGACTATGTTCTGGTGTCATTCGCACAGCGTCTTACAGATTGTCTAGATCAGGAGTATCTAATAGATATTGCTGATAAATTAGGTATTGCCAAAGGGTCTCTGTCAGAATATAGAAGTGGGAAAACAGAACCCCGAATTTCTGCACTCGCAAAACTTGCTGGATATTTTCATTTATCGTCAGATTATTTACTTGGTATGACAGACACAAAAACTACGGAACCTACTAAGAAAAGTGCGTGTGAATACACGGGGTTGTCTGATGCGGCAATAGAGATTCTGCATACCAAAGGTAAAGAAAAAGCGCTGTATTCCGCTATACTTTCATATCTTGTTGAAAGCGGCAGTTTAAACGGGCTTATTGATCTAATAGAAGATTCTTTAATTTCTGCGGAACAGTATAACTATATTTATATAAATGATTCTCAAGAAACAAACTTGTTAGACACGCAGGAGTTTCAATTTAACAAGAAACTATCCAATCTATATGGGCAATGCATGGAGGAACTATCTCAAAAATTACATCAAGAAATTGTAACTGCTGCTGCTACAAACTGGGTCAACATGGTTAATGCTGCCAGAGAAACAAAAGAGCAAATGGAAAGAATTATTGAAAGCTTTGCTGACCTGGAAGCGAATGCTTTAGATAAAAGAATAAAAAAAGAGGCCCCCGATTTGGGGACCTCAAAAGAGCGTCTATAAAACACCATATTTCAAAAATGATCGCGGCGGCAAGCGATGGGGTTTATGCCGGTTGCGCCAAGGGCGCAGGGGGCTGAATTGGTGAGAGTGTGAAAAGCCTTCACACTCTCAATGCCTCGCTTAAATTTAATTGTATTTATTGAGTATCTACTGGGTCAAAACCATGTTGGAAATCGTCATGTGAACCAACATTTCCTTGCTCCACTTGCTCTTGAAACCAGTCGTTTAACTCACCCATGTCTAAATCACCTATGTTACTTCCTCCAGAGCTACCAGAACCTCCAGGAGGTACTGGAGCTGTACTACCACTACCACTACCACTACTACCAGAACCACCTGTGCTGGGCTTGCTACTGGGCTTGCTGGTCTGACCACTAGAACTACCACCATTATTTCCAGTGCTTACTTGTGGCTTGGTAGCACTGAGATAGTCACTAGATACATACGCTACCTTACCATTAAACTCTATTCTACTCCATCCTGCTGCAGCTCCAGTACCAATGCCAGTGCGCTTAACGGACTGAGCCTTGGTTAAGCTACCTAACTTATCGCTGTTGGTGCTATAACTGGAACGTACATTGACTGTGGTGGTTGCATACATGGTCTCGCTACAATCGGTGAAAAGCTGCTCCTGTTCCGTGGTATCATCCCGGGCAGGAGTGGAAACGCTCTCCGGGGTGGGGGTGGTTTCGGGTGCGGTCTGGGTGGTCTGCTCTGGGGTGGGGGTACTGCTCTCCATGGACTGGGAGACTTCGGGGGTGCTGGTTTCCTGACTCTTATCAGCGGCGTTTTCATTGGAACCACCACAGGCTGTCATGGATAAAATCAGGGCCAGGGACATACCATATATGATCGCCTTTTTCATTACGTTTTCCTCCCGTGCCGTCACAGTGACGGCTTTTTTATTGACTCTCAACGGTCCAGCCCGTTGGGGGTGGGATTTCTCCCGGTCCCCCGTTGGGCGTTCCCGCCGAGATAAACAAAAGCGGTGCAGGTTTCCCTACACCGCATTGAGGTACGACACAAAGCCCATCAGAACCACCTTGTAAAATGAATCCAAAGCGGCTATAATGAGTAAAGGCGTAGCGAAATGCTATTGTGTGGGAGGTCCGTTCTCCTGCATAGGGGCGTGGGAGGTTGCCGCCTCTCACGTCCTGCCTCTATTTATCTCGATGGCACTATTTTACTCCATAACGGAACAGATTGCAAGGTCATTTGAAACGGTCCGAAAGGGCCGTTTTTTTGTTGTTCAGAGGGTGGCTGTGTACGGTGACAGTAGGCAGGTGGCCCGCCATGGGTGAGGGCCTGGGTGCTGGGTCTGGGCTGGGCATAAGGCGGGGTCAAAGGTTGGTCCCGCTCCATGGAATATCCCCGCCGTGGGTTAGATGGAGATAAGAAAGCTGGTCCCCGTGGGATATTCCGTCGCTGTGATGCCCTGCGGGGCATAGGTTTTGAATGTGCACGTTCAATCTGACTTCTTCTCTGCGTCTGCCTCTAAGAGACTTATGATATAGGCGTTTAAGCTCATACCATGAGCAGCGGCTTGAGCACGGTATACCTCTTTCATACCCTTTTTTAATTGTAGTTCCAGACGATCATAAGCTTTTTCCATATACTTCATTGTTGCTTTTTTTTGTGACTCTGAATACGGCATGGTATCACCCCAATGGCATTCTAACATACATACGGGTGTATGTCAATGTGCACAATACACGGGTGTATATTTTTATATGCTATATCTCCTTTATGACTTTACTTTTTAATACACACGGGTGTATAATTAGGTATAGAAAAAAGGAGTTGGTTCTATGAAACAGACCACGAAAATGAGCCGGGCCGTCAGCCAGCTAGAGCATATCTATAACGCATTGAACACAGACTTTTTTCAAAATGAGCTGCCCATTCCCATTATTACGGTACAAAGCAAACCAGGGACTTACGGACACTGTACCACCAGCAAAGTATGGCAGCGCAAGGATGGCGGAGCCTATGAACTAAACATTGCCGCCGAGGTCCTGAATTATCCGATTGAAGAAACCCTGGATACCATGCTCCATGAAATGGTCCATCTGTATTGCCGGGAAAACGGGATTAAGGAAGTCAGTCGGGGCGGAAAATACCACAACAAGAAATTCAAGGCCGAGGCTGAGCGGCGGGGACTTGTCTGTGTCCCCTGTGGACAATACGGATGGAATACTACACCCAGCGACAGATTGGTGGAGTACGCATTACAAAAGGGCTGGAATGAAATCAAAATCGGGCGTGGAAGCCTACCCCCTATCATTCGCACGGGGGCCAGCGGTACAGCCCAAATCGGAGCAGAAACGACCGGCGGTGGAAAGCGACCCAGCAGCACAAGAAAGCTGCAATGCCCAAAATGTGGTTGCAGTGTGAGAGCCACAAAAACAGTCAGAATCATGTGCATGGATTGCATGGAGCAAATGATAGAAATTTGAATGTGCACTTTCAAAAACTCCTCAGGGAATCGCCCCCTGGGGAGTTTGAATATAAACAAAAAAGACCGACACCCAAATCAAATGAGTGTCGGCCTTTCTATTACCGTACTAGTGAGCATTCCCGTAAAAACATTGTGTGTAAACGGTGTGTAAGCTCAAAATAATTCAAACTTTTTCGCTAATGAATGGTGAAATTTTATAGCGAATCAACCGATTCTAGCATATTCTCACGGGATTTATGCCTGTTTTTAGTACATACCGCCCATGTCGGGGGCAGCGGGAGCAGCGGGAGCGGGCTCCTTCTTGTCGGCCACCAGAGCCTCAGTGGTCAGCAGGGTGGCAGCGATGGAAGCAGCGTTCTCCAGAGCGGAACGGGTCACCTTGGTGGGATCCACAATACCGGCGGAGATCATGTCCACATAGGTCTCGTTGTAGGCATCGAAGCCATAGCCGGTCTTGTCGGCCTTCTTCACGTTCTCCAGCACCACGGAGCCGTCGATGCCGGCGTTGGTGGCAATCTGGCGCATGGGCTCGGTCAGAGCCTTGGCGATGATGCGGACGCCGGTCTTCTCGTCGCCCTCGGTCTCGTTCAGAAGCTTCTCCACAGCGGAGACAGCGTTCACATAAGCGGTGCCGCCGCCGGCCACGATGCCTTCCTCAACAGCAGCGCGGGTGGCGTTCAGAGCGTCCTCGATGCGGAGCTTCTTCTCCTTCATCTCCACCTCGGTGGCAGCGCCCACGCGGATGATGGCCACGCCGCCGGCCATCTTGGCCAGACGCTCCTGGAGCTTCTCACGGTCATAGTCGGAAGTGGTGGTCTCAATCTGGCTGCGGATCTGGTTGGTGCGGTTCTTGATGGCCTCGGAGGAGCCGGCGCCGTCCACGATGATGGTGTTCTCCTTGGAGACCTTCACCTGGCGGGCCTTGCCCAGCATATCCATGGTGGCTTCCTTCAGCTCATAGCCCATGTCGGCAGTGATGACGGTACCGCCAGTCAGAACGGCGATATCCTCCAGCATCTCCTTGCGGCGGTCGCCGAAGCCGGGGGCCTTGACGCACACCACGTTCAGGGTGCCGCGCAGCTTGTTGACGATGAGGGTGGACAGAGCCTCGCCCTCCACGTCCTCGGCGATGACCAGCAGCTTCTTGCCGGACTGCACCACCTGCTCCAGGATGGGCAGCAGCTCCTGAATGTTGGAGATCTTCTTATCGGTGATGAGGATGAGGGCGTCGTCCAGAACGGCCTCCATCTTCTCGGTATCGGTGACCATATAGGGGGTGATATAGCCGCGGTCGAACTGCATACCTTCCACGACCTCGCTGTAGGTCTCAGCGGTCTTGGACTCCTCAACGGTGATGACGCCGTCGTTGGAAACCTTCTCCATGGCCTCAGCAATCAGCTTGCCCACGGTCTCGTCGCCGGAGGACACAGTGCCCACGCGGGCGATATCGTCGGAGCCGTTGACCTTCTTGGAGTTGGCCTTGATGGCCTCCACGGCGGTGGCGGTAGCCTTGGCAATGCCCTTCTTCATGACCATGGGATTGGCACCGGCAGCCAGGTTCTTCAGGCCCTCACGGATGATGGCCTGGGCCAGCAGGGTGGCAGTGGTGGTGCCGTCGCCGGCCACGTCGTTGGTCTTGGTGGAAACTTCCTTCACCAGCTGAGCGCCCATGTTCTCAAAGGGATCGTCCAGCTCGATCTCCTTAGCGATGGTCACACCGTCGTTGGTGATCAGGGGAGCGCCGAACTTCTTGTCCAGCACCACGTTGCGGCCCTTGGGGCCCATGGTGATCTTAACGGTATCGGCCAGCTGATTGACGCCGCGCTCCAGAGCGTGACGGGCTTCCTCACCGTAGCAAATGATCTTAGCCATAATGAATTACCTCCATGCAAATTCCGCCTGAGCGGAATTAAAATCAAAATTTGTCCGGAGCAGGACACGCGCCTGCGCAGGACACCTATGCTTGCTCCGCCACCGGCGGGCAACCGCCTTTGTGTACAAAGGCGAGGGGGGTATCGAAACCGCTGTGCCGCCTGCGGCGCGGCGGTTTCGTATCTAGGGGGGATGCAATCCCCCCTGGACGTTCTTTACTCCACGATAGCCAGGATATCGGACTGACGAACGATGGTGTACTCCTCGCCGTCGATCTTCACCTCAGTACCGGCATACTTGCTGGTGATGACCTTGTCGCCCACCTTCACGGTCATGGTGACTTCCTTGCCGTCCACCAGGCCGCCGGGGCCCACCTCGATGACCTGAGCCACTTCGGGCTTCTCCTTGGCAGAACCAGTCAGGATGATGCCGCTCTTGGTCTTTTCTTCGGCCTCGACCAGCTTGATGACCACACGGTCGGCGAGAGGCTTGAGTTTCATAATGGGTTCCTCCTTATATGATTCATTTTCTTATTAACCAATCCAATTTGTTAGCACTCATTTTACCGGAGTGCTAACCACGTGTATGATAATACCTCTCTCCGCACAAAAAATCAACCCCCTTTTTTGAAAAAAGGGGGTCGGTTTTGGAAAAATTCAAGTTTTGTTCACAAACTCACAGCAGGAGTGCTAATCCACACTCTCACATCTGACTCCAGTAATGCTTGGAACGCTCCAATTCCTGGGTAATCCTGATCTCCTTATTCTTTTCGTCCAGGTCCATGCCCTGCCCCACCGTGCGGCAGGCTTTGCTGTTGATGGCGCACACAAAGACAGTGACCGCCACAAAAATCGCATAGAGCAGCCACGCCAGCAGACTCGTACGCAGGGCAGTCAAAAATGGGACCAGAAGGACGCAGGGAAGATAGAGGGCGCTCAAAATAATCATGGTCCACTTGACGATTCTGTACATAATATCCTCCTTTTGAACGGATAGGCCTATATTTGTACATCTCTATTTTACCATACACGCTTTCTCTTTACAAGCTCGCGCTCCCTGCCATGTGGCCCCGGCGGGACAGAAAAACTGCACCTTCTGCTCGGACAGTCGGATGGACAGGTCGGTCCCCTCCACCAGTTCGCCGTCCACATTGACTGCGGTGAGCCGGTCGCACCGCACATTCATGGCCCGGCCCCGGCGCAGAATGGCCTGTGGAATATCCCCGATCTCCCCCCGGGCAAACTTTTTGATGAGTGCCAGAACGGTGAAACGGGACACTGCCGGGATCACGATGAAGTCCAGCACCCCGTCGTCAGGCATAGCCGTGGGACTGGGATTAAACCCGCCGCCGTAGTACCGGCCGTTACAGGCACACAGCAGGGTGAACCGGTCGCCGGGCATAGGTTCGCCATCGATTGACACCTGATAGGGCAGGTGAATCCCCCGGATGATGGTACGCAGGGCGGACATCTGATAGGCCGCCGTGCCGCTGACCAGGGGCAGCGTTTTAAAATCGGCGGCCCCAAACCCAATGCGGGCGTCAAACCCTACCGAACACACATTCAGGGAGTATCGCCCGTTGCATTCAATCAGGTCCATGGCGGTCTGCGGCCCATCCAGCAGCTGCTCCAGCTGCCAGAACCGGGCGGCATCCTGGCCGAATATGCGCAGAAAGTCGTTGCCCGAACCCATGGGACAGTGGGTCACCGCCACATGGGCCTGTCCCGCGGCTCCGTTGACCACCTCATTGAGGGTACCGTCTCCGCCGCAGGCATATACCCGCAGCGGGTCTCCCTGTTGGGCCGCCTCCTGTACCAAACGGGTGGCATGGCCGCTTCCCTCCGTCCGTACCGCCGACCACTCCGACCGGCGGCCGGCCATAATGTGGCGTATCTTCTCCAGCATCTCCTGGCTGCGGTCAAACTTCCCCGCATGGGGGTTCATCACGAACAGGTGCCGCACAGGCACCCTCCTCTCTCTTTCAATCTGCTCCAACTCATGCGGCAAAGACATTGGGATTAAATGTCCCCCAGAGGGTCAGCCGCTGCTCCGCCCGTGCCATACGGGCCACGATGGCCGCCGCCTCCGCCCGGGTCACCGTTCCCTTGGGGTTGAAGGTCAGCTTGCTGTCCACACCGGTAAGCACACCCTTGGCATAGAGGCTGTAAATGGCGTCCGCGCCAGGATCGCCCGGCTTGACATCGGGCACGGAGACCTTGATCCTGGACAGATCGTTGATGTTCTTCATGTGCTTGGCCTGGCTGGTGGCCGCAAAGATCTGGGCGATCTCCCGCCGGGTAGCCGGGCGCAGGTAGTCCTTTTGGCTGAAAGTACCGCTCTGAATGATGCCGCTGGCCAGACAGTAGTTCACCGCGCCGGAGTACCAGTAGGGTCCGGTGGAACTGCTGGTATGGAAGCTGTCATCTTTATAGCGGCTCTCCATGGTGGCGGCCAGCTTGAGCACCTCAGCCACCGTCAGGGTCTGCTCCGGCGCATACCGGTTGCCGCCCACACCGGAGGTCAGCCCCACATTGTAGGCGATGTCCACCCATACCGCAAACCAGTCTCTGGGAGATACATCGCTGAAATCGGGCAGCTTGCCACGGGTCAGAGAGAACCGGGCGGAGGGCACCCCCTTCTCCACCAGGATGCGGGGCAGCTCAAAGACCGGGATCTTGGTGACCTCTCCATCGCGGGTCAAGGTAAGGACCCGGGTCCCTCCCTGCTCCGTGATGGTGGCACTGTCATAGATCAGATCGTAAAGCAGATTGGTGGTTCCCCCCTGTCCGTCGGAGAAAGGCAGGATACTGGCCACACCCCAGCGGGTGCCCTTCTGCACCACATAGAGGCCGCAGTCCAGAGGCAGCAGCGTGCCGTACTCCGGCTGGATCAGGTAGGTACCGTCCGGCCGGATCACACCCAGCTTACCGTCCAGATTGACGGCGGCCAGGCCCATGGAGAAGGATACCACACTGTTGTATTTCAGGGGGATGACTACCCGCTTCTGCGCGTCCACAAAGCCCCACTTGCCGTTATATTCACACTGGGCCAGTCCCTCGCTGTAGCCCCATACCACGGCTCCCTCGGGGGCGGCCAAAGCCTGTCCCCCCAGCAGGAGGCAGAGGGCCAGCAGCAAACAGGGCAATCGCAGCATCCGCTTCTTTTTCATATCCTACCTCCGTCTGTCAAGGCCGTACTGGAACAGGTCGCATTTCAGCATACCGTTATACAGCTTCCGTTTCTTGTCCGCCGTCCGGCCAAAGGTCCGCTCAAACTCGGTATGGGAGGAGAGTACGCTCACCTTCCACCCCTCCGGCAGGGTGCGCACTGCCTTGCCGAAGGCCCGGTACAGGTCCTCCGCCTCCCGCTTCTCCAGAATGCGTTCACCGTAGGGGGGATTGGTGACCACCCGGCCCACGGGGGCGTCCCGGTGGAATTTGGTGGCGTCGGCCACCTCAAAGCGGACCACATCCTCCACGTCGGCCTTTACCGCATTGTCCCGGGCAATGGCTACCGTCTTGGGATCGATGTCCCCGCCCCAGATGTCGTAGTCACCATGGAACTCCTTGTCCATGGCCTCGTCGGCGGCCTGGAGCCACAGCCCGCTGTCCAGCCACTTCCAACGCTGGGCGGAGAAGGCCCGGTTCAGTCCGGGGGCCCGGTTCTTGGCGATGAGAGCGGCCTCAATGGCGATGGTGCCCGAGCCGCAGAAGGGATCGCAGAAGGGATCTTTCCCCCGGTAGCGGGAGAGGAGCACCATAGCGGCGGCCAGGGTCTCCCGCAGAGGCGCCACCACGCCCACCGCACGGTAGCCCCGCTTGTGGAGCCCAGCCCCGGTGGTATCCAGCATCAGGGTGACCTCATCGTGCATGAGGGAGAACTGGACCTGATAGAGGGCGCCGGTCTCCGGCAGGGTATCCATGCCGTACTTCTGCCCCAGCCGGGCGGCCAGAGCCTTTTTCAGCACAGACTGGATGGCAGGCAGGGCATGGAGCTGGGAGTTGAGGGAATATCCCTTTACAGGGAAGGCTCCCTCCCGGGGGATAAACTCCTCCCAAGGCAGAGCTTTTGCCCCTTCAAACAGGGCCTCAAAGTCGGCAGCATGGTACCGCCCCACCACCAGCAGCACCCGCTCGCCGGTACGCAGGTTCAGATTCACCCGGGGGATGTCCGCCGGCCGGGCCTTGCAGCCCACCCGGCCGTTCTCTGCCTTCACCTCCGGCAGGCCCAGCCGGCGCAGCTCCTCGGCACACAGGCCCTCCAGACCAAACAACGTGGGGATCAGCAATTCCAGTTCTTTCATGTCAGGCTCCTTGTCACAGCAATCGTTTGGTCCAGTATACCCTATTTCGCTCCGCTTGGCAAACTGTAACGGAATGTCACTTCCCTTTTTTATGGAACTATGTTAGGATAAGCGTAAGAAAGGAGGTCCGTCTATGCCCATACCCAGTATTTGCTGGCTGGTGGCGCTGGTGGTCCTGGCCGTTCTGGAGGGAGTGACTGTAACTCTGGTCTCCCTGTGGTTCGCGCTGGGCGCACTGGCCGCACTGATCACGTCCTTTTTCGTGGATAATATCTGGATTCAGTTTGCGGTATTCCTGGTGGTCTCTCTGGTCACCCTATTGGTGATCCGTCCCCTGGCCCAGCGCTATGTGACCCCCAAGCAGGTGGCCACCAACGCCGACCGGGCGGTGGGCGCCGAAGGTGTGGTCACCCAGGCCATCGATAACCGGGCCGCCAAAGGTCAGGTCACGGTGAGCGGCGCCGTCTGGACCGCACGTTCCGAGTCGGAAGAGCCCATTCCTGAAGGTACTCCCGTGCGGGTCCTTCGGATCGAAGGGGTTAAGCTGATTGTCACAAGTGTGAAGCAAGCCTGAACACCCATCAAGTGTTTGAAAAGGAGGAGTGGAGTATGCCCAATATCCCCATCGTTCCCATTATTATCATTATTCTGGCTGTGCTCATTATCCTGCTGCTGGCCGCCAACCTGAAAATCGTCCAGCAGTCCAAGGCCTATGTCATTGAGCGTATGGGCGCCTTCCACTCCGTGTGGGGCGTGGGCGTCCACTTCAAGCTGCCCTTCGTGGAACGGGTTGCCAAGGTAGTCTCCCTCAAGGAGCAGGTGGTGGATTTTGCCCCTCAGCCCGTCATCACCAAGGACAACGTCACCATGCAGATCGACACGGTGCTCTACTTCCAGATCACTGACGCCAAGCTGTATACCTATGGCGTGGAGCATCCCATGAGCGCCATTGAGAACCTGACCGCCACCACCCTGCGCAACATCATCGGCGAGCTGGAGCTGGACCAATCCCTCACCAGCCGCGACATCATCAACTCCAAGATGCGCTCCATTCTGGACGAGGCTACCGACCCCTGGGGCATCAAGGTCAACCGGGTGGAGCTGAAGAACATTATCCCGCCCAGAGAGATCCAGGACGCCATGGAGAAGCAGATGAAGGCCGAGCGAGAGCGCCGGGAATCCATCCTCCAGGCCGAGGGCCAGAAGCAGAGCCAGATCCTGGTGGCTGAGGGCGAAAAACAGTCCCTCATCCTCCGGGCCGACGCCGCCAAGCAGGCCGCCATCATGAAGGCCGAGGGCGAGGCCGAGGCCATCCTGAAGGTGCAGCAGGCCACCGCTGAGGCCCTGAAGCTCCTCAACGAGGCCAGCCCCACCGACCAGGTGCTGAAGATCAAGGCCTTGGAGGCCTTCCAGGCCGCGGCCAACGGCCAGGCCACCAAGCTCATTATTCCCTCGGAGATCCAGGGACTGGCAGGCCTGTGCGCCTCCGCCAAGGCGGTGTTCGAGTCCTCCGCCGACGCCCCCAAGAAGTCTTAACATCCCTTTTTATGAAAAAGAACGGGACGCCCACAGGCGTCCCGTTCTTTTTCAGTCGCACCATGTAATGTTGTCGTTTTTCCGATCCGGAGCGGTTGGATGCTCCCCGGCGGCATAGCCCAGGGCTACACCGATCAGGGGCTCGTAGCCCTCCGGCAGGCCCAGTCTGGCACGCAGAGCCGGGTCGCTGAAGGCAATCATGGGACCCATGAGGAAGCAGGAGCCCAGCCCCAGCTCGGTGGCGGCCAGCATCATATTCTCCGCCGCGCAGGACACATTGGCCATGTTGAAGCCCTTCTCGTCATTTCCGCCCGGGGCGGAGAGCACCACCAGGGCCGCCGCGCCATAGAGGGGATGGAAGCCCTCCTGGGCGGCCAGATCCTCCAGGAAAGGCACACCGGAGTGGGCCATCCCCTCCACCGCCGCGGTGTCCACGGCACTGATCTGCTCCGGCCCCACAAACACACTCATATGGAACTGCCCGAAGATGGGCGCCTGATTGCCCGTGCGGAGCACCGCCTCCAGCTTCTCCCGCTCTACGGGCCGGGCCTCATAGGCGCGGATACTCCGGCGGGTCTCGATCGCCTGCTGTACATTCATTGAGAAATACCCCTTTCTTTTTTCGTGCTTGTGGCTATAATTATAAATATCGTCTAAAAATGCGCAAGTACGCAATTTTTCTTTACTCAGTAAGAAAAAACTTAGTGAGGAGGGGTATTGATGGAGGGCTGTCCCGTCAAATTCGCCCTGGGACTGGTCAGCGGAAAGTGGAAGCTACGCATCCTCTGGGAGCTGAACCAACAGGAGATCATCCGTTTTAACGAGCTTCAGCGCAGGCTTTCCGGCATTTCCAGCGTCATGCTCTCCAAATCCCTGGAGGAGCTGGAGCAGTGCAAGCTGGTCCACCGGGAGCAGTACCCGGAAATTCCGCCCAAGGTGGAATATTCTTTAACCGAGCTGGGCCGTTCCATTGACCCCGCCCTCCGGGCGCTGGGAGAATGGGGAACGCACGCCTACGAGGAGATCCATGCCAACTGAATGCAAAAGAACCCCCGGAACCAGTGGTTCCGGGGGTTCTTTTGTAAAGGAATATAATGGGTTATTTCTTTCTGGTAGGCGGGGGAACCACCGGCGAGTCGTGCTCGAAGGCGTCGAAGTAGTCCTCGTTCTGCAGCTCCGGTTTGCGGTGCCGCACCGCCTCGGTGATGATGGGATAGAGCACGATGGCCAGCAGGCCGCCGGAAAAGCCGTTGTTGTAGAGGTTGAAGCCTTCCACCGGAGTGCCTGCCCGCAACACCACCGAGGAGTGGAGAAATCCGGCCACGATGCCGAAGGGCCAGCCAAAATACCCCGAGATGGGGGCCAGGGTGGTACCAAAGAGCAGAGCCAGCTGCACACCGCTGTCGTTGATGTGCCAGTGCATACAAAAGCTGCCCAGCACCACACCCAGCATGATGGGGATAATATTGCGGGCGTGCTTACCAAAGGCGGAGAAGCCCATGATGGTGAAGATGCCGCCCAGGGTGGGACCGTTCAGGTCTCCGCCGGTGATGAGGATAAAGGCCATACCGATCAGGCCGTTGATTCCCATATTGATGAGGGTGGGCGCCGCGCCGAACATACGCAGATAGTCGCTGGGGGCCCGGCCAGTGGTGAGCAGCAGCCGGCGGTAGCCGGCCCAGGCTGCCCAGATAGGACGTCCGCTGAAAAACAAGCCCATAATGATGAGGAGCAGGCACAGGCTGCCCAGGCAGATTCCCAGCTGCAGATTGTAGCCGGTGGCCCAATGGTGCGCCACGTTGGGATCAGCCCCCAGGGAGGTCATTACCGGCACCAGAATGGTAGCCAGCAGGCCGCAGGCGAAGCCCATGTTGTACAGGTTCATACCGTTCTGGATCTTGTATGTATAGGCGGACAGAGGGGGCAGCACAAAGCCGATGATGGCGCCGATGAGAATAGCCCACCAGATGTTGCCCCAGCCGTTGTCCAAGGCCACATAGCTGACCACCGGCGACAGGGAGGTGGCCAGCAGGGACACCGAGGCATATTTGCCGAAGTCCTCCCGGCGGACCTTGGCGTACAGGAAGGTGCCGAAGATAATGGGCCAAATGTTGGCGATATTCTTGCCGAACAGGGCAAAGCCCGCCATCAGGCCGATCTCCACCAGGGTATAGCCGTTAAGGGGGTCCTTACTCAAATGGAGGATGCCCAGGCTGATGAGGGTGACCAGGGCGGCGTTGACAAAGGCTGCCCCAATGCCCGCGATCTTCACATAGTCGGTGATGAGGGCATCTTCCGTCTGTATGATCTTCCACAGGCCGGGCAGAATCTGGGTGGGATCACCCAGGGTCAGCCCGATGGCAATCAGATAGGCAGCAAAGCAGATGGCAGCAGGGTAAATCTTGTGGTAGCGCATATGGTGTCCCCTTTCGGATGGCAGCCGTCTTACCGACCGTCAAAATAGGCTCGGGTCTGTTCCGCGTTACGCATGACTTCTTGCTTGAGCTCCTCCAGGCTGTCGAACTTCCGCTCGCCCCGCAGGCGCTTATAAAACTCCATCCGGACACTCTGTCCGTACAGGTTGCCGTTGAAATCCAGGATAAATCCTTCCACAGTCACCCGGTCGCCGACGTCCACCGTGGGGCGCACCCCCACATTGGTCACCGCCAGGCGGCTGTCGCCGTTTTCAAACCACACTTTGGTAGCATATACCCCATAGGCGGGCACCAGCACACCGGGCTGGAACCGCAGATTCACCGTGGGAAAGCCCAGAGTGGACCCCAGCTTCTTGCCGTGGGCCACGGTATCGGTGAGGGTATGGGGATGGCCCAAAAATTCGTTGGCCCGCTCCATCTCGCCCTGGGCTACCAGGGTACGGATATAGGTGGATGACACCGTGATGTCGTCCCGGCACACCTTGGGAATGATATCGCAGCCAATGCCCAGCTCCTGACACAGTGTCTGGAGCCGCTCCGGATTACCCTCTCCCTTATAGCCGAAGTGGAAATCGTGGCCGGCCACCAGATGGACCGCTCCATGCTCCCCCACCAGATAGTCGGTGACAAAGGTGCGCCAGGGCATCTGCATCATCCGCTCGTCAAAGTGGGCCACGATCACGTCCCGGATGCCGTAGTATCGCCGCATCAGCTCCGCCCGGTCCAGGGGGGAGCTGAGCAGGGGCACCGCCGGAGTCTTGAGGATCAGGTTCTCCGGATGGGTGTCAAAGGTAACTGCCGCCGGGACGGCTCCCAGTTCGGCCGCCTTCTCCCCCACCCGGCGCAGCAGGGCGCCGTGGCCCAAGTGAACGCCGTCAAAAAAGCCCAGGGCGATCACACGTCTTGTCTCTGTCCCGTTCACTGTCTCACACCTCGAAAAAACTTTTGATGGTAGCCATTACACCGCCGGCGCACCGGCCCAACAGCAAAAATTCCCCATCGGGGCCGTACACCCTCCATGTACCGTCAGCCACGGCACAGGAAAAGGGACTGCCGTTTTTGGCCTTCTTCAGTACCTCTGCTCTGATGGTCACCGCCGGGTATTCCCCAAAGCAGCCGTCCACCGGGATCAGCAGGGACGCCGGGTCGGTGGCAGCCTGGAGTTCCTCCAAAGTTACCGCCTGATCCAGAGTATATCCCGCCGCCTCGGTGCGCCGCAGGGCGGACATACAGCCACCGCAGCCCAGCGCCTGCCCAATATCATGGCACAGGGTCCGGACATAAGTGCCCTTGGAGCAGCGCACCCGCAGATACCAGGCATCCTCCTCCTGAGGGAACCCAGCCGGGGCCTCCTCCAGCACCTCCAGCTCATAGATGGTCACCGGCCTGGGGGGCCGCTCCACCTCTTTGCCTGCACGGGCCAGCTCGTAGAGCTTTTTGCCGTCCCGCTTGATGGCGGAATACATGGGTGGGATCTGGAGGATATCCCCACGGAAGGGCTCCAGGGCCGCTTTCAGGGTCTCCCGATCCACCTGGACCGGCCGCTGTTCCAGCACCTGGCCGGTGGTATCCTGGGTATTTGTCATAACACCCAGTTTTAATCCGGCGATATATTCCTTTTTCCCCTCGGTGGCGAACTCCACCGCCCGGGTCGCCCGCCCCACAAAGACAGGCAGCACACCGGTAGCCATAGGGTCCAGGGTGCCGCCGTGGCCAATCCGCTTTTCGTGGAAGATCCCCCGCAGCTTGGCGCAGATATCCATGCTGGTCCACTCCTGGGGTTTGTCGATGATGATGACTCCGTTAGGCATTGCTTTCCACCTGCCGGATGGCGTCCAGGATGGCGGACTCCGCCTGCTCCAGCGTGCCGTCCACGGTACAACCTGCGGCGGCGGCGTGCCCGCCGCCCCCCAGCAGGGCGCACACATGGGTGGCATTCAGTCCGCCGCTGGTGCGGACGGACAGCTTGCAGGCCCCGTCCTCCAGCTCCCGGATGGTGACGGAGGTCTCCACTCCCTCGATCTGGCCCAGGAAAGCGGCGATGTCCTCCATGTCCTCCTCGGTAGCACCCGCCTCGTCCATCAGGGACAGAGACACAGGAGCCACGGCCACCTTGCCGTCCTCATAACGGTGCATCCGCTCCACAATGAGCCGTTCCACCTGGAGCCGAGCCCAGGTCTTGGTACGGAAGTGGCGCTTGTTCAGGGGGAATACATCGATTCCAGTATCCATCAGGGCGGCGGCCACCCGGTGGGTATCCGCCGTGGTGTTGCTGTACTGGAAGCAGCCGGTGTCGGTGGATACCGCCACATACAGGGGAACCGCCGTCTCCTGGTTGATCTGCCCCAGTTCTTTCAGGATGTCGTAGATGATCTCGCCACAGGCGGCCCGCCCGGCGTCCAGGCAGGTCTCCTTGGCAAAAAACTCCTGAGAGGGATGGTGGTCAATGGCCAGATCGATTCCCCGCTCCAGCCAGGGCTGACCGGATGTGGTAAACAGGCCCCGGGCGGCGATGTCCACGCTGACCACTGTCTCCGGCTCATAGCCCTCGGAGGCCAGCAGGCCCTCCAGGTAAGGGGTGAAGAGATGAGTCTCCCCGGTGCCGGGGCAGATATGGGCGGTCTTGCCCAGACCACGCAGTCCCAGGCACAGGGCAGCGGCACAGCCGATGGTGTCCCCGTCGGGGCGCTTGTGGGTCAGGACCAGGTAGCGGTCGTGGTCCTTCAGCCAGGCCGCAGCTTCGGTATAGGTCATGGAGCTCACTCCTCGCTGTCCAGATCGATGTGGGCGTTGGCCGGATTGGCAGGCTTCACTACCTCCGGATTCCGCAGCATACTCAGGATATGGGCACCCTGGCCGATGGAGTCATCCTCCACAAATTGCAGCTCGGGGGTATAGCGCAGCTTCAGGGCCGCTCCCAGCTCCCGCCGCAGATAGCCTCCGGCGGACTTGAGGCCCTTGACCACCTCGCTCACGTCGCTCTTATCCAGCACGCTGACATAGATCTTGGAATAGCGCAGGTCAGAGGTGGTATCCACGCCGGTGATGGACACCAGGCCGTGGACCCGGGGATCCTTGACCGTACGGATGAGGGTGGCCAACTCCCGCTGGATCTCCTCGTTGATACGTCCAATGCGATTACTTGCCATATTTTTCTCCTATTACGCAATACAGACCCGCCCCCTCCTCAAATGAATTGGGGACGGAACGGGTCTGATTTCATTTTTTATAATTATACTTCAATTTGCTCCATCAGGAAGGCTTCAATGACGTCGCCCTCCTTGATGTCCTGGAACTTCTCGAAGGTGATGCCGCACTCGTAGCCGGCGGCCACTTCCTTCACGCTGTCCTTGAAGCGCTGGAGGGAAGCGATGGAACCATCGTAGATCACCACGTTGTCGCGCAGCAGGCGCATCTGGGCGCCGCGCTGCATCTTGCCGTTGGTGACGTAGCAGCCGGCCACCATGCCCACGCCGGTGATGCGGAACACATTGCGCACCTCGGCCTGGCCCAGCTCCACTTCCTTGAACTTGGGAGCCAGCATACCCTTCATGGCGGTCTCGATCTCGTTGATGCAGTCGTAGATCACGCGGTACATCCGCATATCCACCTTGTTGCGGGCGGCGGTGTCCTTGGCGTTGGAGTCGGGACGGACGTTGAAGCCCACGATGATGGCGTTGGAGGTGGTAGCCAGCATGACGTCACTCTCGTTGATGGCGCCCACCGCGCAGTGGATGACCCGCACCCGGACCTCGTCATTGGAGATCTTCTCCAGGGAGGCCTTGACGGCCTCGGCGGAGCCCTGCACGTCGGCCTTGACGATGATGTTCAGGTCCTTCATCTCGCCCTGCTTGATCTGGCTGAACAGATCCTCCAGGCTTACCTTGCCCACCGGGCTGGAAGCAGCCATCTTCTGGTCGTGCTTGCGCTGCTCCACCAGCTCACGGGCCATACGCTCGTCGGCCACGGCGTGGAAGTCGTCACCGGCGCCGGGCACTTCGCTCATGCCGATGATCTCCACAGGCACGGAGGGACCGGCCTCGGTGAGCTTCTCGCCCCGGGCGTTGGTCATGGCGCGGACACGGCCCACGGCGGTGCCGGCAATGATGATATCGCCCTGATGGAGGGTACCGTTCTGCACCAGCAGAGTGGCCACAGGACCACGGCCCTTGTCCAGACGTGCCTCGATGACAGCACCGTGGGCAGAGCGGTTGGGATTGGCCTTCAGCTCCTGCATCTCGGCGGTCAGGTTGACCATCTCCAGCAAATTGTCGATGCCCTCGCCGGTCTTGGCGGAGATGGGGCAGATAATGGTCTCGCCGCCCCACTCCTCAGGCACCAGCTCGTACTTGGTGAGCTGCTCCTTGATGCGCTCGGGGTTGGCCTCCGGCTTATCCATCTTATTGATGGCCACGATCACGGGGATCTTGGCGGCCTTGGCGTGGTTGATGGACTCCACGGTCTGGGGCATAATACCGTCGTCGGCAGCCACTACCAGGATAGCCACGTCGGTGATCATAGCGCCGCGGGCACGCATGGCGGTGAAGGCCTCGTGGCCGGGGGTATCCAGGAAGGTAATGGGCTTGCCCTGGACCTCCACCTGATAGGCGCCGATGTGCTGGGTGATGCCGCCGGCCTCGCCCGCCGCCACATGGGCGTTGCGGATATAGTCCAGCAGAGAGGTCTTGCCGTGGTCGACGTGGCCCATAACCACCACCACGGGAGCGCGGGGCAGCAGATCCTCTTCCTTATCCTCAGCGGTATCGATGAGCTTCTCCTCGATGGTGACGATGATCTCCTTCTCCACCTTGCAGCCCAGCTCCTCGGCAATGATGGCGGCGGTGTCAAAGTCGATGACGTCGGACAGGGAGGCCATGACGCCGTTCTTCATCAGGGTCTTGACCACCTCGGCGCCGGTCTTCTTCATGCGGGAAGCCAGCTCGCCCACACCGATTTCGTCGGGGATCTTGACGGTGAGTGGGGTCTTTTTGGCGATCTCCATCTGGAGCCGGCGCATCTTCTCCTGCTCCTCCTGGCGGCGCTTGTTGCCGCCCTGGAAACCGCCCTTGCGCTGGTTGCGGCCCTGGAACTTCTGCTTGCCAGCCTGCATCTGCTTGGTCTTGCCGGCAGCCAGGTCCTCCAGACGCTGGTCGTACTTCTCCAGGTTCACGTTGCCGCTCTTGCGGGTGTCCACAACCTTCTTCTCAGGCACACGGGTCGTGGGCCGGCTGGGCTGCTGGACGGGCTGAGTCTTGGGCTGCTCCGCCTGAGCGGCGGGCTTATTGACAGGCGCGGTATGTTCCTTCACAGGCTTTCCACCCTTCTGGTTCTGCTGCTGAGCGGGAGCAGTGCGCTGCTCCTCCTTCCCGGCGGCAGGTGTTTCCTTGGCCGCGGCCTTGGGTTCCCGATACACGTCGGCGTAGATGCTCTCAATGCTCTCCACCTGATTGTGCTGGGTAAGATACTCGAAAATCAGAGACAGCTCCCGGTCGCCCAGAGGCTGCATATGGTTTTTCGGAGTCGTCGCGTATTTGGTCAGAATGTCGGTGATATCCTTGGAGTTCTTGTTGAAATCCTTGGCCACCTCATGCACACGGTATTTGTTGTTCAGCAAATAAAGCCACCTCCAACTGGTCGGCTTGCGCCAATAGGAAAACGCGGCGGGACCGCTGCGCTTTCTTATTGGAACAAGCCTGCTTGTTCCAATCTGTCCTCAGCCACTTCTTGTTCATGGCTGCTGCTTCTTGATGGTCAGTTTGCCCTTGGGGGCAAACGGTCTTGCCTGCTTTTTGGCCGCGGGCGGATTCTCGGGCGCTTTGGCCGCCTTGGGGGGCGGAGCCCACGGCTTCTTGTTCTTCTTCTGCAGGTTCTTCTCATGGGCCCGCTGTTCCTTCTGCCGCTGAAGGGCCTTATCTGCCTTGATTTTCAGCTCCTCCGCCGCGGCGGAGCAGTGCTCCGGATCGGCTTGAGCCAGCTTGGCAGCAATGGCGGCGGCCAGCCCCACATCAGTGAGGGCCAGCATGGTGCAGGCGGAGCGGCCTACCGCACCGCCCAGGCCGCCCTTGGTGTAGGGCGTAGGCAGGTGGGGCACCTTGCCGATCTCGGCAAAGTGAGCGGCCCGGCGCAGGCTGTTGTCCGCGCCGTCACAGGCGGTGAGGATCAGCTTGGCCTGGTGGGCCCGGGCGGCGGCGCCCACCGGCTCCTCGCCCACCTCCACACGGCCCGCCTTACGGGCGATGCCCAGCAGATGCAGTACGCTATCCATCCTGATCGCCCTCCCGCATCTGCTGTTCCAGCGCCTCATATACCTCGTCAGGCATGGGGGCGGAGAAGGCCCGCTCCAGCGCCTTGGCCTTCCGGGCCCGCTTCAGGCAGGCCTCGTCGGGACATACATAGGCCCCCCGGCCCGGCTTCTTTCCCTTGAAATCCAGGGAGACTTCCCCCTCGGGGCTCTTCACCACCCGGATCAGCTCCTTCTTGGGCTTCATCTCCCGGCAGCCTACGCACTGACGCACGGGAATCTTCTTGGGCATCCTTCTGCCCCCCTTCCATCTTATTTGATCACTGAGAGATTACTCCTCGGTCTCGGCCTCGTCCTCGAGGATCACGTCCTCCTCGTCCTCCACTTCCTCGTCGGCGGGGGCGGAGGCGGGCTTGATGTCGATCTTCCAGCCGGTCAGCTTGGCGGCCAGGCGGGCGTTCTGACCCTCCTTGCCGATGGCCAGGGACAGCTGATCGTCGGGCACCACCACGCGGCAGGTCTTGCCCTCCTCGTGGATGTCCACGCTGATGACATCGGCGGGGGACAGAGCGGCGGCGATGTACACGGCGGGGTCCTCAGACCACTTGACAATGTCCACCTTCTCGCCGCGGAGCTCCTCCACGATGTTGTTGACACGCTGGCCCCGGGGACCCACGCAGGCGCCGATGGGGTCCACGTTGGGATCGGCGGACCAGACAGCCAGCTTGGTGCGGGAACCGGCCTCACGGGCAATGGACTTGACCTCCACAGTGCCGTCGTAGATCTCGGGCACTTCCATCTCGAACAGGCGCTTCACCAGGCCGGGATGGGTGCGGGAGATCAGGACCTGGGGACCCTTGGTGGAACGGCGGACCTCCACCACATACACCCGCAGGCGCATCCCCTCCACATACTCCTCGCCCTTGACCTGCTCGCCGGCAGCCAGGAAGGCCTCGGTGGCCTCGCTGCCGGAGCCGATCCGCAGGCTGGCGGCGCCGGAGCGGGGATCGATACGGGTGACCACGCCGGTGAGGATCTCGTGCTCCTTGGAGGAGAACTCGTCGTACACCATACCCCGCTCGGCCTCGCGCATCCCCTGGATGATGACCTGACGGGCGGTCTGAGCGGCAATGCGGCCAAAGTCCCGGGTCTTGATCTCAATGCGGATCACGTCCCCCAGCTGGGCCTGGGGCAGCTTGCTGCGGGCCTGTTCCAGACTCATCTCGGTGCAGGGGTTGTCCACCTCCTCCACCACGTCCTTCTTGACGAACATACGGACGGTACCGGCCTGCTCATCGGCTTCCACCGTCACATTGTCCCCAACGGTCTCATGGTCCCGCTTGTAGGCGGACACCAGGGCCTGGGTGATCTTCTCCAGCATATAGGACTTGGGGATGCCCTTTTCCTTCTCAATCAGGTTGATGGCGGCAAAAAATTCCTTGCCGTCCAGCTCATTGGTCTTCTGCGCTTTGGCATTCTTCTTCGGCATAGTTCTGTCTCCTTATCCTCAACACGGGCGGTTTCTGTCCGCCCCTACATCTTAAAACCGCACGTACAGCCGGGTCTGGGCCACGTCCTTCTTGACAAAGGTTCTGGGGCCGTCGGCTGTCTCAATGGTCACGTCGCCGTTTTCATAGCCGGACAGGGTACCCACATGGTCCTTCCGGCCGTCCACCGCCCGGTAGAGACGGACCTCCACCTCAGCCCCCATAAAGGCGTCAAAGTGCTCCGGCTTCTTCAGGGGTCGGTCGGCGCCGGCGGAGGAGACCTCCAGCACATAGCTACCCTCAATGGGATCGGCCTCGTCCAGCGCGTCGGACAGGGGGCGGCTCACCGCCTCACAGTCGTTAATGGAGACGCCGCCTTCCTTATCAATATAAATCCGCAGGAACCACTGTCCCGCTTCCCGCACATATTCCACGTCCCACAGGGAGCAGCCGGCAGCCTCCACCAGGGGGGCCGCCAGAGCGGATACCAGTTCCGTTACCTTGGCCATAATCCACCTCCGGCAAGGGGCTGTAAAAAATTTACATACCCCGTTTTTTCAATAAGAAAGAGCGGAGCCGTGACCCCACTCTCACCATACTTCTACTACTAACGTATGTACTATACCACAAACCGGTGTTTTGTGCAAGGGTCTGCCGTGATTTTTTCCAATCCGGTCTTTTTTATGCATTTGAGTTGACATAAGGAAACCCTCTGGTACAATAGGAATCAGATTTATTGTTCTAAGGAGGTCGGAGCATGGAAGGCAACAAGCAGGCCCTGGAAATTTTGGGCGAGGTAAAGAAAGCGGTGGTGGGCAAGGACAATGTGCTTGCCAAGGTACTGCTTGCCATCCTGGCCCGGGGCCACATTCTGCTGGAGGACATCCCCGGCGTAGGTAAGACCACCATGGCTCTGGCCTTTTCCAAGGCTCTGAGCCTGAAATATAACCGGGTGCAGTTCACCCCCGACGTGATGCCCTCTGACATCACCGGTTTTTCCATCTACAACAAGGCCACCGGCGCCATGGAGTATCAGCCCGGCGCGGTGCTGTGCAACCTGTTTCTGGCGGACGAGCTGAACCGGGCTACCAGCCGCACTCAGTCCGCCCTGCTGGAGGCCATGGAGGAGGGCCAGGTTACCGTGGACGGTGTGTCCCATCCGGTGCCTCAGCCCTTCCTGGTCATCGCCACCCAGAACCCGGCGGGAGCCTCGGGCACTCAGCCCCTCCCCGACTCCCAGATGGACCGGTTCATGATCCGGCTTTCCATGGGCTACCCCGCCCCGGCGGACGAGTTTGCCATGGTGCGCCGCAAGCAGGGAAATAACCCGCTGGATCAGGTGCGCCAGGTGCTGGATCTGAACAGTCTGGCCGCCCTCCGTGCCCAGGCCGACCAGGTATTTGTATCCGACCCGGTGCTGGACTATATCATCCGGCTGGTCAATGCCACCCGCAGCCACCCCATGATCGTCCAGGGCGCCAGTCCCCGTGCCTCTCTGGCCCTTACCGCCATGGCCAAGGCGGCCGCCCTGGTCTTTGGCCGGGACTTTGTCAATCCGGAGGACGTATCCATGGTCTTTGCCGATGTGGTGACACACCGACTCATTCTCTCCCCCCGGGCGGAGGCCAACGGCAACTTCCAGCCGGCGGCGGAGATTCTCCGGCTGGTCCCGCCGCCCAAGATCGGGTAAGGCTATGGCAGGCCGTCGGATTTTATACGCCGTTTTGGTGGGCGCGGCGGTGCTCTTTCAGATCTTTTTCCGCTTTTACCTGTCCACCTTTGTATTGGTACTCATTCTGGTGCTTCCCATTCTCTCCCTGCTGCTGGCTCTGCCCGGATGGATGGGGAGTATGGCATCGGTAGTGCCCCAAGCCCCCCTGATCACAGTAGGCGGCAGCGCCCGGTTTGGCGTGCTCCTGTACCATTCCTCTTTCCTGCCCCTCATCCGCCCCCGGATCAGGCTGCGCTGGACCAATCAGCTCACCGGAGAGTCGGGGGAAAGCAAGATCACGGTAACCGCCCGGAAGCCGGCGGAACTGACGGTGGCCGCCACCCACTGCGGCCGTCTGGTCTGCCAGGTAGAGAAAGCGGTCTGCTGCGACCTGCTGGGGCTCTTTCCTCTGCCGGTGCGAAAGGGCCCGGAGCGGGCTGTCCTCATCCTCCCCGCCCAGCTGGAGCTGGAGGGGAAGGAGGAGCTGGCTGCCGGTGAGAACGCCGGTACGGTACTCCGCCCCCGGCCCGGCGGCGGTCCCGGCGAGGACTACGACCTGCGGGAGTACCGGGTGGGGGACCCCCTGCGGTCCGTCCACTGGAAGCTGTCCTCTAAAAAGGACGAACTGGTGGTGCGGGAGACCCTGGAACCCCAGCAGGCCGCCATTGTGGTGACCTATGACCACTTCGGTCCGTCCGAGGAGCTGGACCGCACCTTTGCCCAGCTGTGGGCTCTCTCCCGTTGGCTGCTGCAGCAGGACCGGCCCCACCACATCCAGTGGGCTTCTCCCGTCACCGGCGTGGCGGAGGACCGGGCTGTGGACAATCCCAACGCTCTGCTGGCCTGTCTGGAGCTGGTCTTCTCCACCCCCGCACCTCTGGAGGGCCGCTCCATTCTGGACGGCGCCCTCCGGCTGCCCGGCGGCGGTAAGGTACGCCATCTCCATGTAACGCCGGACGGCGTGGAAGGAGGGGGACGATGAAACAGCATTCCAAACGGCAGCCCCGGCCCCGGCCGGGCTGGCTGGAGCTGCTGACCGGCGGCTTTCTGCTCTTCCTGCTGCTGTCCAGCACCCTCTGGTCCTTCTCCTCTGCGGTGGGACAGTCTCTTGAGCTCACCCTTTTCCTTACAGGCTGTGTGCTTCTGTCAGTCCTGCTCACCGTTCTGTGTGCACTCCCTACCCGCTGGATGCTGGTGAGTATGGCCGCGGTACTCTGTATTGACGGTCTGGTGGTGTGGCAGATGTTCACCGCCATGCGGCTGGGCGAGATCACCTTCCGCTGTTCTGTGGTGAATACGGTGTGCACCAGTCTGGAGCTGGACGGCTTTATTGAGCCCATCCTCCAGCTGGCCCCCTCCGTCTGGATCAGAGCCGCAACCATTCTGGCCCTGGCCGTGGCCGCTGTTCTGGTGGTTCTGCTGGCCCTGGCGGTGATACGGTTCCCTTCTTTTTCCGCCACCTTCCTGCTCACCGCCCCCTTTGTGCTGGCCCCTCTGTGCATTTCTGTCACACCGGCCTGGCTGCCTCTGATGGTGCTCATTCTGGCCTGGTGCGTGATGGGCCTGGGGTCCCTGGCCCGGCGGTGGGACCAGGCAGGAGCTGCACGGCTCACCCTGGTCTCCTTTCCGGCGGTCGCTCTGCTTCTGCTCCTGCTCAACGCCGCCATGCCCCAATCCGCCTATCAGCGGCCCCAGTGGGCAGACGACGCTCTGGACTCCATCAACAACTGGGCAACTCATCTGAATATCACCCTTTTTGACGGCAAAGGACCCTTCGGCTTTGGCAGCGGCGGCTCCTTTACCAATGCCGACGGCAAGGTGTCTCTGGACGACGCCGGACCTCTGGACTTCTCCGGCCGGACGGTGCTGGAGGTGGACACCGACCTGCGGGGCCGGATCTATCTGCGGGGCTTCTCCAGCGCGGTATACGACAGCGACGGCTGGGGGCCGCTGGCGGAATCGGACTATCACGACCTGGGCGTCTTCCATTACCCCATTGGTGAGGTTTCCGGTCAGTTTTCCCTCTCCGACCTATCCAATGCTTTGGGCGGCTACCAGCCTATGAACTTCCCCGCCCTGGCTGACCGAAACACCTTCCCTAACAAGCAATATGCTAAGGTCACCGTCCATAATGTGGGCGCCGACCCGGGCTATGTATATGTCCCCTATCACATTCTGTCCCAGCCCAACGAGCTCAGCGGCACCAGGTTTATGTACGACTCCTATCTGGCCCGGGGGGAGGATGTCTGGACCCACACCCTGTACGTCCAGCCCGGCTGCTCCCCCGATTCCGGAGCAGAGCTGCCGGTGGCGGCACAGGATGCAGAGGAGCGCTATCAGGCCTTTGTCTATGAGAAATACCTGACCATTCCCATCTCCCCCGAACTGTGGGAAGCCATGGAGGAGGCCGCGGAGCAATTTTGGCCCCAGGTCATGGAGGCCTGCCGCGCAGAGGAAATTGCCAATTCCCCTGACGGCTCCTATGGCATCACCAGCCGGAACGGCATCCCCGACCTCACCCTCTCAGACATCCATTCCACCTATCTTTGGACCATGGAGAGCGCCCAGGCCATTGCCGATTATCTGGCCTCCATCACTCAGTATGATCCCAACACCCCCGCCACCCCGGAGGGAGAGGATTTCGTCACCTATTTCCTCACCGAGAGTCACCGGGGCTACTGTATGCACTATGCCAGTGCCGCCACCCTCATGCTGCGGGCTATGGGTATCCCCGCCCGGTATGTCACCGGCTATGTGGCCGACGTACCCTCCTCCGGCCATGTGAATGTCCCAGATTCCGCCGCCCACGCCTGGGTGGAGGTCTATATTCCCGGCTACGGCTGGGAGCCGGTGGAGGTCACCCCCGCCTATGCCGGCAGCAATCCCGGTCAGAGCGGTACGACCACCCCCACGCCTACCCCCACCGCAACACCTACC